>JADGAQ010000031.1:1742-29590 GCA_015231925.1 Magnetococcales bacterium | reverse complement strand
TTGTAATTCCGGCACTCCCCGCCGGAGGACAAATCGTCCTCGTTGTACCCTTCGGCGCACGAAAGGGCGTTGGCGCAGGTATCGAGGTGTCCACAATCGACCCCGGCGCGGGGACGACCCTTGCGGCTGGGGAATTCCTGCACCACCAATCCTGTCAGCCGATGGCCATTGGCCAGCTTGCTCCGCTTCAAGCCGTCTTCCCCGAAAGCTCCCCACTGCTTGAAGAAGAACGGCACCCTCCGGATAAGGCACTGCTCCCGGAGGTATCGAGCCCATTTAGGCTGCATCGGCCTGGCCTCGCCCCCGGTCTCCCCGCCGCAGATGACCCAGTGGAGTTGGGACAGCCAGGGGCGAAGATCGACTTTCCCGAGAAGCGGCTCACAGGAGACAAAGCGCACAGCGGCAGGGATTCTCACCAGTTCCGGCACCCGCAAAGCAGCCTCCGTTTGGGTCTCGGCGGTCACGCCCAGCCAGACGTTCCGGGGCCAGACGTTGCCCCACCGGGTCATGGTGGCGATGTTTTGCGGACGTTTGGTCAGCAACTGCCAGACAAGCCAGGGGATAGCCTCGATGAGGCCGAACAGGCGCTCCCGGTGGCTTTGCAGGGATGGCAGATCCTCGAACAGGTCACACATGGAGCCCGCAAAGACCTTTCGCGGAGTCCCGGCGGCCAAGGCTTCGGCGTGCCACTGCAACGGCTTTTGCCAGTTGGCCTCCGAGAGGATCCGCCGGCCATTCTCGCGCCCCCAGAGGTCATGATGACCACACCGCTTGGCCCAGGTTGCGGCGTAGCAGTTGTCGCAACCGGGGGAGACCCGGTCGCATCCTCACCAGGGGTTGAAGGTGTGGTCCGTCCAGCCGATTCCGGTTTTTTCGCCCATCACTTCAACCCCACATTCCAAGCCCTGAACGCTTCCAACCTTGAAGGAAAGTGCCCGATTCTTCGGTTGCAATTAATACAAAACACAGTCCATTCTTTATAAGGGTTTCCAGGAACAGAAAAATTTAAGCGACTTTCAACTTCGAGTTCTTTTCCATCACAGCACAGATAAAGCCCTTCTCGCTCCTCCTCAATCTCCGCGCACCGTTTGTCCCACTTCTCCTTAAGCAACTCAACCTGCTGGTTCATGCCCGCCAAGTCTTGCTGTCCGTCGTAATAGACGGCCATGAATGAACCAACTCAGTTGCATTCGAACGACGTTTTTTTCTCACACATGCGGTACTCGACCGCCGCACAAACAGGGCAAACTCTCATTTCAACGGGCCTTTCGTTCGACTCTTTATGGGTCAGCGATATAGTAGATGCATTCCTCTTTATCTTTGCATTCCTCCCCCTCATCAACCTCGATTTCATCATCCGTTTTCTGGCAAATATATTTATCGGGATCTTCAAGATAGGAGTCGAGATCAACGTACAGGCATGTCATCCTGAAACCTCCTAAACTCCACTCGCCAAACCCAAGGATTGTCTTCCCAATGGTAGCCGCGCTTGGCGTTAATGTTGTTCCATTGTTTTTCATAAAGATTTACAGCTTCAGAGCTTACCAAGTGATTGTATCTATAAAGGCTTTGTCCAATATATTCAACGCCTTCCTTTATTGTTTCTTCATTTGTTATTTCATGCAACCTTTCCGCCCTCAGATCCACCACTTCCAGGATGATGCGGGAAACCGAACGTGGCATAAAGAGAGGAGATTTCCACCCAGCTTTTGGGCTTACAAAGCCATGCTCGTTGTCAGCGTAATAGACCGCCCCTTCGCGGCTTGGATACCACATCTCCTTAACCCACAGCCTGTAACCTGGCTCGCCGTAAGGGGACCGCCAGTATAGCAAGTCTCCGTTTGATGTCGTGTTTTGCGGGCCAAAGAACCATTCGCAATAAGTCCTGCCTTGTCGCAACGACCAGGACGGGAGTCGATAATCAGGGTTGCGTTTATCCTTGATCGGCTGCGGATTTATCACCCTCCTGGTAACCGTTTTTCTGCCATCAAGGATGGCCAAAACTGATTCCGTGTTGAAAATGATCGGACGTTCTTTCATTACCTATTCCTTTTTTTGCTTCCCGATTTTGCTATTCCAGAATTCTATCAATGCACAACTATGAGGGCTGGAGTTTTTGCATTTTTCTTTCACTGGATCATCTTCCTCGAATCGAATTAGATGAGTAAAACAGTAATTCAAAGCAAGAGCGAAGCACTTATTTTCTTGTTCGTTCATTTCGTAAAATCCTCACATCCATTTCCGCCATTTTTACAATCAGAACCGCATGCAGGCTCGGACTGCCTTAAATGGCACCAGTACTTGTGCCACTGTTCGAGGGGTTCTTGCCCGATGGTTACGTCCTCTTCGAGATAGTGGCACTTGTTCATTCCCGCCCCCATAAAAAGAGCCATTTTCAATATTGCACGCCTTTTACCGTCATCACCTTTTCCGGCCCGACATACTCATTGCGATACAGCTCACCCATGACCCTATTTGCCTCAAGCATTACGGCGAAATAATCCACTCCTGTCACACGGACAATAATATCTTTTGATGGTACCGCCAGGGGTGCCATATAATCGTAAGTATCAACATTCCGCCATGTTGGCAGCGGCCTACGTAAATATCGGAAGATGCCAACAGTGCATCTTCCTGGTGGAGCTTTAAGGCTCCTGGTGCCGTAATCGCCTACTTCCGGACTCATCTCACACTCCTGCCGAAACCGCTGCCGCCATCTGCCGCACCCATATGGGTGTCGATCCCAGGGCAAACGTCTCCCCAGCCCGCGCGAGCATGATGGCCCGACCAATCACCTCCGCTACGGCTCGCGCTGCGGGCGGGGGGACGGCGTTGTATCCCCAGTTACTACCGATCCCGAGGTACACAATTACCATCTTGAGAATCTGGCGTTTTGGCCTTAACGGTTTTGCGGGATGGCAGTGGAAGCAAGCCTTGTGAGCATTAAGACTCCGCATCACCCTCAATCCGAGATCGACTGCCTTAGGACTCAGAAGAACAACACTTGATTCTTCCGTCTCCTTGGCGGTCTGTGGCGGGTACTCGAAGTCGGGACAACAGCCGGGGTTGCAGGTACCTGGATCAGGGATATCCGCCTCATGGAGGGTGCAGACAGCAGCCTGATCACCATCGAGGAACAGGCAGGTGTCATGCGGCACGGGAGACTCCTTTGGCGGGCAGCTTCCAGGTGGCCGCAGCCTTCTTCAGGGCCTCGGAGGCATGGCCCCACTTTTTGGCTTGATGCGGTTCCTGGGCTTTGGGGGTGACGGTCTTGGACCGGACGTACTCTTCCAGGTCTTCGAGCCGGTAGCGGACGCCACAGGGCTTCGACCAGGCAGGTCCCTGGCCCTTGCTCCGCCATCTCCTCAGGGTGGCAGGAGAGGTCTGCAGCCAGGCAGCGGCCTCCCCCTCCGTCATGAGGGGGGAGACGATGGGCTTATTCATCGGTGGCCCCCTCGACCCGCAGCATGGACCTCTGCTGCTCCGTCCAGAAACGCAACCCAATTTGAAAAAAGTACCGGGCCTGCTGGGCGGTGCTGCGCTCTTCCTGTTTGGCCAGCGTCCGAACCATGTCCAGCTCCTCCGGGCGCACCACGAAGGCGAGTTCGATCCGCTTGGGGCGCTTGCGCGACTTGGCGGGCGTGGCAGGCGGTGGGGTGCTGACGGTCCGGCGAGCCGTGTTGGTAGTAGTCAAGAACGGCATGGGGTTCTCCTCGCGGGGTTGAATGGTTCGAGCCTTCCGTGGCTTTTTGCCGGCCTTCGGAGGCTGTTTGATGGTCGTCATATCGTTCTCGGGGACTGCCCCGACGAGCCCGCCGCAGCCGTTGCAGTAGGCTTGATAACTCTCCATGGCCCGGAACTGCGCACAGCGTTCCAGGGTGATCGTGGCCTGCATGCGGGCGCAATTGCGGTGGGTCATGGCGACAGCTCATGAACAGAAGGTTGAAAGTCCCAGCCCCTGGGGCTTCCAGGGACTGGGATAACCCTCGCAGCACAGGGGGAACTGCGGGGGTGTTGAGGGGATTATTGAAACGTTCGTTTCAATTGTCAAGTGGAATTTTGAAATGAATGTCTATGTATGTGCGGACATTGAAACGTTGATGGCGGGGCACAAAAAAAAGGGGTGCGCGGTTGCGCACCCCTGGGAGGTCTGGGCATCAGGCGGGTTCTCTCCCGCCCTTCATGCCATCACATGAACTGCTGCAGACAACGCAGTCCAATAATCTTTTTGTCATCCTGCCTCTTTTTCCAAGGTAATCGTATTCTCGGTTGGGTATTTCCACATTGCGCCAGTAGTGAAATCAACCAGACCTAAATCCAGTGTGACAGCCCCAACTACGCCTGCTCCAGAGGCACTGCTTACCAGTCGAGTGGTCGATTGTTTGTATCCAGGAGCAGAACACTGAATAACGATATCATCCTTATCTTTCGTGACATTTATCATATTGTTTTTGCCGCTAATTGAGCCCAATTTTCCCTCATCAACACGTGTTAGGTCACATACCGCTTCTTTTGGTTCAATAGAAAATGTTAACAACTGGCTTGTTCCCTGCGTCAATGTGGCGCAACCACAACACAACAGAAGCGGCATAGATAGAAACAATTTCCTCATTGTCTGGCTCCATCTCAATATGTTGATAGATTTTGAAACAACCGCTCCGTCACAGCCTTCCAGTGTAACTCAGATCCATTATTTCAGAAGCTCCGAGCTTCTCATCTACAAGCTCGGGATATACACGTCCGACAAGAAGACCAAAACCAACCCCCAACCGAACATATTTTGTCCTTCCCTTTTCGAGGTTCACCGATATTCTGCCATCATCTTCAGTCGAGGTTTCGACGAGGTAAGTTCCTGCAGGTCGATCCACATATACAAACCCTCTCGCAATAGATTCTCCAACAATATTATTATTGATTTTTATAGTAGGCTGCAAAGCGGCTCCGAACGTAGTTGACCGATAGAGATATATTCTCCCATTATCCTGCGACAATTCTGGAATTCGGCTTAACATCTCGGTGTATTTTGGACCGCTGGCACACCCGGAAAGCACGAGAAGTATAAAACAGAACATGACTGACAGCTTGGATTGCCCATTGAATTCTCCTTGTAAGATCGGGTAGTGGGTGGGGTTTCCCCGCACCTCACGCTTCCATCCGCGCTGGTGCGAACCGTATGTTCTGGTCCCATAATTCCCGGTAGACCCGTAGGGGATCACCAGGCCCTTCACCGCACCGGCAACCGCAGGATGGCGAAGAGGATTCCGGTCATCAGTCCCATTTGGGCCAGAGTCAAGCCCACCATCCACTTGACCAGTTCCGCCTTGATTTCGACGCTCTTGCTTTCCAGGCCCAACTCCAGTTCCTTCAAGCGGGTTTCGACCTTGGCGTCGAGTTCCTTGATGTCCCGTTTGAGTTCGGTCTTGGCGGCCTCGATCTTCAGGTCGAGTTCCTTGATGTCCCGTTTGAGTTCGGTCTCCACCTTGGCCAGGTCCGTTTTCAAGGCAGCCTCCACCTTGGCCAGGTCCGTTTTCAAGGCGGCCTCCACCTTGGATAGGTCCGTTCTCAAGGCGGCCTCCGTCCTGGACAGATCCTCCTTCGAGGCAAGCCGTTCCGCCAAAGCCTCGGCCAGGAGTTCCGCCTGAATCTCGGCCTGGGGTTCAGGAACCCCCGCCTCCCGCAGGCGCTTGACGTATTTCAAGGTATCGAAGGCAAGGGATGCGCTCATGGTCTTTCTCCCGGCATAAATCACTGGAAGGGTCAGAATAGCAGATCCGCCTGCCCAAACAAACATTCATGAAGAGCGCGGGCGGGGTCTCCCCCGCCCTTCACGCTACCATCCGCGCCGGCGCGAACCGGAGCTTCCGGTCCCGTAGGTGCCACCATAGGAGGAAGAGCCATACGGGCTCACGCTGCCACTTTGTCCGGTGTAGGGATTGGTGTTGCCCTGGGTGCTGTAGTTGTCGAACATGGAGTTGTTCGGGGCGGAGCGCACATGCGGCTGCACATAGGAACCGTCCCGGCGGACATGCCCGTTGACGAAGACATCATCATCCCAGGCGAAGGCGGTACCGGCGACGAACAAGGCGGCAAGGAAGAGGACGCGCTTCATGGGCTTCTCCTTCATGACGGAAGATTGAGGTTGGAAGTCGGACCGTCAGGAGTATACCGGAGGAAGAGCGGCAGGAAAAGATGATTTTGAGATGGAGTCAGGTCAAATTTCCGTTATTGGGAGTAAATTTTGGAATTTGACCGGGAAGGATGATTTTCCGGAAATCTTTAAGGCCACAGCACGCTACTGGAGTTCTTCAGCATTTTCCTGTTCGATCCATTTGAAGATCGTGGCGGCTGGAGAGGCCATAAGATCCTCGTAATAGTCCTGTGTATCATTTTTGGCATCGCGGATAGTGCTGGACAGAAAATAGAAAAATCCGCCGTTGTAGTCAATACCACACAAGAAGGTGTTCCCATCCTGGAAATCCGTTGCATCAAACAGGAGTTCACATTGCAACACTTGATCAAACAGCAATTTGGCACGCCAGAGGAATCTTGGCAAGGTGGTTGTCAGCAGCTTATGCAACGCGGGGCCATGCAACTGTTTTTTTGTTATTAGCTCCTCTTTAAAAGGATTAAGCCTACTGATATAAACATCCCATTCCAAAATCCTGTTAGAGCTTAAATTGCACATTTCGTCAACACGGCGATGAAAAGACTCCACCTGATGAATGATGTAATCCAAGGGAATGCGGATTTTTGGATAGAGAGGAATCAATAAGTGACCAAGAACCGCCCGACAACTTCCAGGTTCGCCGCCACCGGAACACTTTTTCCAGTAGGTAGTGAGGGATTCACATCGGACCTTTTTACCGTCTTCAATGGCATTTACGACACGATCATCAAACTCCATTCTGGCGAAGGGGCCAACACCATCATCATGCACATATATCTTGTCCATGCGGTGGGCTGCCAGAGGAAGGATCGGGTCTGGCGTATAGGGTTTCTCTTCAATTCCGGGCAGGTTGTAGCCAGTCAGAGCGACTGCATGGAGGCCACAGAACTTATGATCTATATTTTGTTCATAAGTATTCCCACTTTCCCCCGAGCAGTCGAAGAGGGCAAATCCAAGGATACATGGGATATCGCCTCGCAAATAGGCATAGGCCGCCGCCTTGAAGCTGGTTCTGTCTTGAATACCTATCAGATAGGATTCCATGCCCAATGAGCGAATGGCGTGAGCCATTTGAGGCAGGTTGAGCCCTTTGTTTGGGAATGGACGCTGCTCGGGGGAGATGTATTGAGTGGCTTTTCGTGTAATCTCGATGGGAGAGGGGAAAGCGTGATGGAAGAGTTCTCCGGTCCCCTGCAACGCCGTTCACACAGCACTGGTTGCGCAGGCAGCGGCCACGCTGTCCTGTTCTTGAAAGGCCAGGGTATTGCTGATTGTCAGGGGAATTCCGAACAGGTTGGCCTGATAGGACCGGGATCGGACATAATAACGACTTCCTTCTGTCCCATACGTTTTGAGACATGTCTTGCCAATCATTCTTTTTGGCAAGGGTTTGATCACCATAAAACCGAGATAGGACTCTTGAAGTTTGCTCTGCGGCAATGCTCCGCTTCCCTGCAGGAGAGAATACATGTCGTCTTCAAGGAACTCTATACTAAACAGGTGAATCCTGGCACAACGGTTTGGATATTCTGTAAAACAGCGAGCGTAGTAGCCAGTGTAATCCTCCAAGTAGTCGTGATCGACATAGCTCGTCTCGACAATTATCGTTTTTAGACCCAGATCCGCAAAATAGTTTGCCAGATACCCGGTGCTGGTTTTTCCCGCCACGAAGTCGCGATCACCTCTGCCAAACTTGGCAAGGAGTTTGACGAAAGCGTCGAGGGTATACGGTACAACTTCATACGGCTGGAGTTCCTTTTTCGGGTCTTTCATACCCGGACTCAGATGGTGAACGGGTGAAATAATGTTTCCTGTTTCACTTCCAGGCTTTCCCGAAAGCGTTGTACCCAAGCTTCGCCTTCCGCAGTTCTTTTTTTCACCGCCGCCATGTCACGCATTCCGGCTTTGTTCACTTTAAACTCGCCAACGGCCCGAACAGGCCCGCTCTCCACGGCATTATTCTTGTTGCTCATGCTGCTCATCGCCCCACGCCCCTCGCCATGACAAAGGAAAAACAGCCCCAATCCCAGCGACGCCGAACTTCCCGTCAAGTGAGTCATTGACAGGACAGGCACACCGGTTGGCAGCGCAAATTACGCAAACTTCTTGTGTATCACTTCAGCAAGCTCCTTGCACGGAGGAGGCATTGAACCACACTCTCAGCCAGGTCTTCAAGCTGTCATGATTGCAAACTCGTACACCCGAAACACGCCGCAGTATTCAGCTCTGTGCCAGTCTGCACACGGTGGATACGGAAAGCAGGCCTTGCAGTGACATGGAACCATCTCCATCACTCCCATGCCTTGCTCGTGCTGCACGGGAGCAGTTTACCACAAACCAAAGCATTGCAGTGAATTTTTCCCATTTTTCCGCACCCGCACCACCACCCCCACCACATGAAGGTCCGCCCCGCCCGGTTTCCCGGGCGGGGCGGTTTTGTCAGCGCACGCGCCTCAGAGCCTCTTTGGCCGCATCGAGATCCCAACGTCGAATCTCTTCGATGCGGGCAACCCCCAACTCCTTTTTGACCTGGGCCCAGACCGATTGAGGGGAACGGCCACTTCTTTTGGATGCCTGAGCTTCCAGCACCTGCAATTCCGTTTTCGGATCGTGACTGATCGGCATGTGTTGCACGGTCCACCACGCTGTTGTGGCGGATGAGCCGATGATGGCCAGTCCAACTCCGACCAATATCCGCCAGTTGCGCCTTGTTTGGCGCGGCCCTTCCAGCAAAGCATGTACTTCCTCGTTTTCCGCTTTTCGATACATCGATACCCCTTTCGCGAGTGCGACCGTTATTGGCCGTAAAGGGTGTATCGGTTAAGGCGAAGTTTGAGGATAACGACCCGTTTTGTTACCCGGCCAGACGGATTGCGTCGATGTGAGGGCGTATATCCCGCAGTCCGATATCCTGCAACACCTGATCGCTCCGGGCATCTTCGCGCCGTTTCTGGGCGATGAGCCGACAAAGCACCCGGACCAACCGTGCCTTTTTATCGGGCGGGACTTTCAGCCCCTCCTCCACCAGATACGTCTCCGTCGCTTCCAAAACGCTCAGAACGAATTCCGCGCCGATTTCGGGGTAGCCGTCCAATCCCTCTGCTGGAACGGAGCCGCCTGGAGTACGGACACCCGTCAGGAGGTAACCCACATCCACTCCAGCAGTGGCAACGGCAGCAAGGTAGGCTACGTCAGGAGTTCGACGCCCACTTTCATAGTTCCCCTGGGATTGCAGGGTAAGTCCGGCGATTTTGGCGAACTCCGTCTGGTTTAGCCCAAGCCGTTTCCGCTCAGCACGCAGCCTTTCACAAAATTCGACATTCATTTCAAAATTCCTCTTGACAGTTGAAACAAACGTTTCAATAATTTCAACCAACGCAGCAAGACCTGCTGTGCGTATCGCAATTACTTTGCCAGAAGTGGAATTTCGTATGTCTGTTGGCGAGAGATTGATTGAGACACGAAAACAGGAAGGGATGACCCAGGCCGAGTTCGGCTCGATTGGAGGGGTCTGCCTGCACACGCAAATGCATTACGAAAAAGGCCGCCGCCACCCCAACTCGGCCTACCTCTCCGCCCTGGCCGCCGCCGGAGTGGACACGCACTACATTCTGACCGGGGTGAGGATGAATCCTCTCCCCCCACCAACCCCCGGTGCAGGGTCCGCCCCGTCAAATGGGTCCGGGGCGGAAGTCGCCCAGGAGGCTTGATCGCACCTCCAGGAGAAACGCGATTATCCATCAACTTAAAGAAGAAGGAGTTGGTCATGCCGAAATGTGTCAAGAGTGAAGCCGAGATCATCGCAATGCTGGAAGAGGCAAGGCAGTCCCTGGGGAAGAAAATGGAGAGCCGGTACCTCACCGGCGTTCGTGACGCCCTGGAGTGGGCCTTGGGTGCCTGTGATGACGACATGCTCCTGGTCGATCCCTTCGCGGTGGTGGATGGGTGCGGCGCGGATACCTCGCCCGGCACGCCCACGGCGGTGGACGAAGAGGACGAGGACGCCGCCCCTCCGGAGCAGGAAGCCGTCGGGACTGCGCCGGAACCCGTCCCTCACGGGTGGGAAGTCGCCGCCTGATCCCTGGTTACCAGGGAGTCGCTCCCTCCGCAGCGCGTCTGCAAAACAACCTGGTCGGACAGGTCGTTGCCGGACGTAAACCGGCATTTTTGAACGATTCTGCCCGTCGACTACAGGCGAAAGCTGAAGACGGGGCTACCGGACCCTTGTCGATGGGGGAAAGGGGCGAGCCACAGGCCTGGTAAGTTGGGTCAGGGTGAAGCTGTGGCGCTGGCTGACAAGCCTGGAAAGACGGGCATTTGCTGGCGTGGCCAAACGGCAAGGCAGCGACCCTGTAAGTCGCAGACTGCAGGTTCGAATCCTGCCGCCAGATCCACATTCTGGGTGTAGCGCAGCCTGGTAGCGCATCGGCATTGGGAGCCGACGGTCGGAGGTTCAAATCCTCTCGCCCGGAACAATTTCAAAAGGACAATCCAATGAAGCCGAGCCATGTCTCAATTTTGCTGTATAAAACAGCTAGTCTAATCAACTCCGTAAATCTTGATTATCCAGATTCTGGAATAATGTTTGTGAATGCCTTTACGGAGGGTTGGTTGCATGGAGGGCTGGAGGTCCATGTCACTCTCGATCAGGGAGAGACACATCCAACCGGGTTGATGGTGAAGATCGACATGGAGGGTGTTCGTCTCTTCGTCAAAAAGGAAGGGAAGTGGGTTGGTGACGGCATCGTCTCCTGGAGTCTCCCCGAGCCCAAACTGACGGAGCTTTTGGAAAAGGTGTTCGACACGGCTGTCGACAGCGTTTTGGACATCCTGGACAGCCATTCAAGAGGTATCGAGTTACCCAAACACAGAGGAGGTGGTGATGGCCAAGCTGAGTGAAGATGCCGTGAACGACGATTTCCAACTGAAGAAAGAGCGACTTGAACCCTGGAATCGGAGTGCGATTTCTTCCGATCAAACCCCGCGCATCGAAGAATTTGTCATCGCCATCGAGGGGCTGGAAGAGGAAAAGGCTGCGGTTCAGGCGCATATCAAGCAGC
Source organism: Magnetococcales bacterium (assembly GCA_015231925.1). NCBI lineage: Bacteria > Pseudomonadati > Pseudomonadota > Magnetococcia > Magnetococcales > Magnetococcales bacterium. Next base: position 18,364 of record JADGAQ010000031.1, on the reverse strand, counting down.
AGTTCGATCTGGCTTCCGGGTGTGGTTACAGCGTGCTGGCCCTCAAGGAGCTTATCCGGCGGCGCAAGTTGCCCGATGAGCAGGTGGACGAACTGGATAACCATCTCAACCTTTACGAGCAGGCCCTGAAGCGGGCCGGGCTGAAGAAAAGGGGGCAGAGATGACGCCGTCCATCGTTGGTGACCTGTTGCGCCGCAACGGCAGCGCCACCATGCGCGTGCCGATTGCCGGGAAGTTGCGCGCCGGCGTGAAGATGTTGACCGGGGATGCCATCAAGGCCTATCCGTTTGCGGAAGAGCTGTTCTGGCAGGGGGTGCGTGAAGGCTACGGGTTTGATTTCATTGAAAAGGTGATCGTTGATAAGGCCGGGAAGACCAAAGCGAACCTGCCCGAATACCTCATGCGTCCCGCAAACGCGCCTTTCTTCCGCATTGTTCCGGAAGATTTCGCCGATCCGGCGAGCGCCCGGGCGATATTGGAGACGTTTGGGGAGGATCGCGGGGACAAGTGGGGCAGGCAGATTTACTCTCTGCCGATCGTGCTGGCCTCGGACGAGATTCTAGACAATATACCCCACTCGTTCACGCAGTGGGCGAAATCTGGTCGGGCACGCTGGTCGGAATATCGGGAGGACGGCAAGCGGTTCTGCATGGAGATGATGGAACCGAAGAACGACCCCAGGGCCAAGAGGGGCGCGAAGAGGGTTTTTGGTGGCCGCAACCACCAACTTCGCGGGGCCTGCAACCCGGACGAGTGCCCCGAGTTCGGCGCCGGACTCTGCAAACTGGATGGCTCGATCCGTTTTTACGTCCCCGGCTATCCAGGCATCGGCCTGATTGAAGTGGAGACCGGATCGGTCTATGCCCTCACCGGGCTCATGGCCACGCTGGAGCAGGCCCAACAGGGGATGGGGCGTATTGCGGGCACGTTTGGCGGGCAACCGATCTTCCGGTTGCTCAAGCGGGAGAAGGAGATCTCCCGCATCGACTGGGAGAAGAAACAACCCACCCGCTCGAAACAGCAGATCATCGAACTGGATTGCCTCATCAGCATGGTGGACGTGGCCCGGCAGCTCGAAATGGGCGGTCCCCTCCGGTTGGCCGCCCCACCCAGTTGTGCGGCCCTCGAATACCGGCCCGGTCCGGAGGCCAAGGCCCCGGAAACCGCCTCGGGACTGGAGGTGGTCGCCAAAGAACCCAGCAACCTGGAAATCCTGCAGTCCCGGATGAAGGCGGCCACCACCGCCATGAGTGACCAGGGGAGAGCCGATTTGCGGAAGCTCGCCCTTCGGCGCTTCGGCACGGGGTTCTGGTCGAACGAACAGGCTCTCAGGCAGCTCTGCGACTTGGTCGAGGCCGCCTTGATGTCGAACGATTGGGGCTTCCTGCAGCAGGAGAGCGCGGCATGAAGATCCTTCACCTCGCCGACCTGCATATTTCCGGCAAAACGATAGGAGATATCGAGCGGGCTTTCGCGTTCCTTCTGCAGGAGGTGGTCTCCCGGCACATCGAGGCCTGCGTCATCGCCGGTGACACCTGGGACACCGCCACCCCCCTGCACGACCCCTGCGTCGGCAGGGCCATGGAGCTGATCAAGGCCATGGCGGATCGGGTTCCCACCCTGATCCTGCAGGGCACCCCCGGCCACGACCGGCCCGGAAGTGTGGACCACTTCCGGAGGTTGACCGACTCCGTTTTTGTAGCCACCGAGCCCTGTGTCGTCGGGCTCTGCCCGAAGACGGCGGAATATCCCGGCGACTGGTGCGCTCTTGCGCTGGACGACACCCGTCTCGATCAGATGGAGGCCCTCTTTTACTGCCTCCCCTCCCCCAATCCGGCCTCGAAGGCGGTTCAGGACGCGGGGGGCATCTTCAACTGGGCGCAAGAGTGGTTGTGGAAATGCCCCCGTGCGGCGGACACGGTTCCGGTTGTTGTGGTGGCCCACGGCTCGGTGGCCGGAAGCATCACCGAGACGGGCCGGGCGCTGCTGACGGATGTGGAATACACCGACGCCATGCTGTACGGCACCGACGCCGGCGCCATCATGCTGGGCCACATCCACAAACACCAGGTCTTCACCAACCATCTGGGGCAGCGTATCGCCTACCCCGGCAGTCTCATCGCCCTGCACTTCGGTGACGAAGGCCCTCACGGGGGCATCGTCTGGGAGATGGACAGCAACCGGGTGGTCGAGATGGAGCATGTTCCGGTCCCCGGACCGCGTTATACCGATCTGGTCTTCGACGGCCCGCCGGAAATGGCCGTCATCGAGGAGGCCGCCCGAACCATGGATGCGAACACCCGGGTGCGGGTGCGCTGGCAGGTGGACGAGGAACACCAGTCGGCGGTGGACCGGGAGGCCATCCAGGCCCTTTTGCAAGGGGCCGGTCAGGTGAAGCTGGATGGGGTCATCAACCCCGTGCAGAGAGTGCGCACGCCGGGCATTGGGGCGGTGTCGATGGCCGACCGGGTGGGCAGATGGGCGGACAACACCAACAGCACCGACAAACTGGACGTGCTGCTGGGCAATCTGACCATTCTGGAATCGGGGTCTACGGTGGAAGAGATCGTGGAGGGGGTGCTGGCATGAGACCGATTGTGGTTCGCTTGTCTGGTTTTCACGGCGTCATGGCCGGTCTGGGACGCGCGGAACTGAAGATCAACCTGGAAGCCAGCCTTCCGGTTCCCGCCACTGCGGAGGCGGTAACCATCGCACGGAGGCGGACGGCAAAACCAGCACATACGACCAGGTGCTGGAATCGATCCTGGGTTCGCGAGAGGTCTATTTCCTCCTGGCCTTCCGGGGGCAGGGGGTGGAGCGACTGGCCGATATCCAGAATCCGAAAGGGCTCCTCTCCCGCATCCTCCGATTGGAGGAGTTGGACGAGATGGCGGAACGCGCCCGCCAGGTTGTAAACGCCTTGAAGGCCAGACTGGCCGGAATGCGTCAGACCGTGAGCAGGGTAGAACTTGCCACATCCTCTCTCGCCGGGAAGAAGAAGTCCAAAAAGGAGAAGGGCCGCGAGAAAGACATGCGGAAAGCGGAACTCGAAGCTGCCGAAGCGAAGAGGCGGCAGGAGGATGCCAACCTGGTGACCGTCCAACAGGATGATGCCAAAAACGAGGCTGACCGGACACGACGAAACGAGCTTCAGGTTCGGTTGGACCAAACGAAGGAGGATGTGAAGCAGGCGGAAGAATCCCTGGATGAGGCTCTTACGGAGGCCAGGAGGATTCATGATGCCCGCAACACGGATCTTTGCGGGCAGCAGGTCCAGGCCAAAAAACGTCTTGGAGATGCTGAGAAGGAGAAGGAGAAGATCAGCGCCTTGTTGGCGGACGCCGAAACGATTCGCAAGGCGGCGGCGGACAAAGTCCGCCTGGATGGGGAGATTCAGGAGCTTCGGGAAGACTACCTGAGGAAGTCCGCCGTCAAGACGGACAAAGAGAAGGAGCTGCAGGCAGCCCGTGCGTCGATCCGCCTGGAGGAGTCCAAGCGGCAAGCCAAAAAACAGGAGAAGGAGTCTTGGGAACGGCAAGCCATGGAGCATGACAGGCGCGCCTCTCTGGTGACCCAGGTGCCTTGTCTTCAGGAAGCCGACTATTCCGGGACATGCCCTGCTTTGGCCGACGCGCGGCAGGCCCCTGCCGCCCGAGAACAAGCCAATCTTGAGGTTGAGAAGCTCCGTCTGCAGGTGGTGGCGCTGGACGAGGCCATCGACCGGGAGACGAAGCGGATCGGTGTTCTGGAGGACGAACTGGCGGTGGCCGTGAAGGCGTTGCAGAAGTGCGCTGAGACCGGCGCCAGGAAGAGGGATGAACTGTCCGGGATTGAGCCTGATGCCGCCAGGAAGGCGGCTCTTGATGTGGCGAACGAGCAGAGCGAGGACATAGACAGGAAGATCAAGGAAGAGTCTGAGGCTTGCGACACGGTGGCAGAGGCCATTGCGGCGCACGAAAAGGAACTGCAACCACAAATTGACGGCATCGAGACATCACACCGGAAGCGCATCACGGAACTGCGGGAGCGGAAAGAGTCCCTGGAAAAACAACTGCAGGATCTTCCGGAGGTGACCACCTCTGCCCTGGTCGAATCGGCCAAAGCCAAACTGAAGAAGTGCAACGAAGAGGAAGAGGAAATCCGCAGAAGATATCTGGCCAGCGAAAACGAGGCATCCAGGCTTGAAGGGGAGATTACCGCATTGCATGCGGAGATCGAAGCCTCTGCCGAGGTGGTCAAGCAGGCCAAGCGGCTGGAGAAGGCCATCGCCGACTGGCATCTCACGACTCTGGCGCTGAAGGGTGTCCGGGATCTGGTGATCGAGGACGCCGGTCCCGCGTTGGCCCTGTCGACCAACGCCCTGTTGAGGGGGTGTTTCGGCTCGCGCTTCACCATCCGGATCAACACCCAGGAGGAGCAGCGCAACGGGGTGGTGAGGGAGACCTTCGCGGTTTCGGTGTTGGACGCGGAGACGGGCATGGAGAGCCCTATCGGCTCGAAATCCGGAGGAGAGGCGGTATGGCTGGACCGTGCCCTGGTGGGAGCGGTGGCGGCCTATTTCCGGGATGCCACGGGGATTTCTTACGGCACCATCTTTGCCGACGAGGCGGACGGTCCGCTGTCCGCCGACAGGAAGGAGGCTTTTGCCCGGATGATGAAGCAGTCCATCGCCTTGGCGGGCTGCGACAGGATGTACTTCGTCAGCCACCACCCAGGAGCCTGGGAAGCGGCGGACCATGTGATTCGGCTCGAAGATTTTCGCCAATAAAGGAGGGTCGAATGGCTTGGCAGACTGACGAAAGTATATGGAGATCGGCAGACCCGGTCGACTTGGAGAGTGGCTTGTCAAGAGGAGCGCAGCAGGTATCCAGGATCATAGGCGTCAAAAGCGTTATTGCTTTGGCTAAACACTACATAGATGGAAAACGCCTCTACGTGCCGGAGGAGATAGCTCTTTCACATCCTCTTGTTCGCATCATTGGCCTAGGGGCCGCTCTATCGTTGAGTAGAGTTTATGGAGGGAGCGATATACGCATTCCTAAGCTCCACAATGCCCTGCGCGGGGCAAGGGATGCTGCGATCCGGAAAGCGGTAGCGGAAGGAAAGAAGATCACGGACGTGGGCAGGAGGTTCGGGGTAACGCGCCGATATGCCTACAAAATCTTGGAGGGTGGACGGATGGATCAGGGAGGAGCAAGGCAATGAGCGACCCGGTTTGTATCCCCTTCAACCGCGGCTTGGTGTCGGCGGAAGAGTTTGGCAAGAACGCATTCGTAATCGATCCGATGAAGACTACGCCTGACATCGAGTTCGAGTTGGGCACCATCCTGTGCGACGCGAACTGCACCCGGTGGGTGTATGTCCACGCCTCGGCGGCCATTATGCGGTATCAGGCGGTTGGCATCGACGAGAACATCAAAGCCGCTCCCCTGACCAGGGAGACGGCTGAAGAGGCCTGGGGCATCGGCTTTGCGCAAACGGATTTTGCGGACAACGACTTTGGCTGGGTGGCGGTTGAGAGTAGTCGGATTTACGGCCTTGTTCAACCGCACTGCCCTTCCGGTAAGGCGCTCTATACCTCGGACAAACCGGGCGTTCTCGGCAAGGAGAGTCGCGGGCAAGCCAAGATCTATGGGGCTGAAGCCACTCGTTCAACCTTCAAGACCGAGGCGGCTGTGCCGTTGATATTCACTGGCCCGAGAACGGCCCCGTTTTAGGCTGCGGATTCCCAACAGGCGGGGAGGAGACCATGAACACCTTATTTGAACAGCTTGAGCAGGGTGACGATGAATATCGCCTGACCGGCGGCCACACCGAACATCCACTTGATGGTTTCGGACTTGGCGGTTTCGATGTCCTTGCGCAATTCGGCCTTGGCAAGCTCAATATCCCCTTTGGTGGCCAACTCCTGATGACGAGCCTCCTCCACACGTCCGAGAAGCCCAGCCATCGCCTTGGCGTGGCCTTTGGCCTGTTCTTCGGGAACGCCGGAAGCCTTGAGTTGCTCCGTGAACTCCAGGGTGTCGAAAGTAATCGTGGTCATGGCAATCTCCTTTCCCGTTCATCCTACCATGTCGGGGGCTTGGGTCAAAAAGAAATTGACACCCGCTCACCTCTTCGGGCAGACTCGTTCGCGGAGCTTCGAAACCTCCACAAACCGAAGGCGGACAACCGCCCCCGAAATCTTGGCGGCTTTTTTGTGCCTGCAATCCACGCTGCTGTCTCTTCTGCGTGGGTATCCATCGCCAGTCTCCGGGGGCAATCGGGCTGTCCAGGGCGCAAGCCTAAATCCGATTGGCCCAACCTTCGGTGGGGTTTCGAACCCCCGGAGCCTCGGCATCTTCGAAACATGTCCGGCTCCGGCAATTCATCTTGCCGAAGGAGCCAGCACATGAACACCACCAATCCCCAAGCCACAACCACGCCTATCGTCAGCATCCTCAACGGAGTGCCAACAACCACTTCCCTGGCCATCGCCGAAGGAACCGGAAACCAACACAAAAACGTGCTGGGATTGGTTCGCACCTATCAAGCCGATCTGGAAGAGTTTGGCCCACTCGCGTTTGAAACGCGAGTGGGCAGTGATCGCGGGAATTCCGCGTTTGAAACGCGGAATTCAAATAATGCTGGACGTCCCACGGAAATCGCCCTCCTCAACGAACGCCAAGCCACCCTGATCATGACCTACATGCGCAACACCGCCGTGGTCCGGGAATTCAAGAAACGGCTGGTGAAGTCGTTCTATGAGTTGGCCGAAAGGGCCGACCGCAAGACGGGCCGCTACCTGCCGGATGTTCCCGAATCGTACACCCCCAAGGTCCAGCATTCCTCCTTCCGCGACCTGCAACGCCTGCTGGAGGCCCTGCGCCCCGAGGTGCCCCGGTCCCTCGCCAGCGAGGCCGAACACACCCTCTCACGGGCGTTTTTCGATATCGAACGCTCTTTCAAACCTGTCATGGACGCCTGGTTGGCACCCAACAAACCCACCTCTGTTCCGGCACGACAGGGCAAATAATACAAACCCTTTCTGGCCATCGAAAGGTGGCCAGAGAAAAAGGAGATACTCGCATGACGATGAACCGCAGGTATTTACGGCATATGAAGAAAAAAGCGGAACGCCTCCTGAGCATGATTCCAGAAGCTCGTAATATCGACAGAGCCAGCTTAGAGGCTCATATCAAGGCTATTGAAGAGCAGTTGAAAGATCTTCCGGACGATGTTTCCGAGACTCCCTCGGAGACCCAGGCAAGCATCGCCGCCTGGGGCGACTCCACCTTTGGAGAGACCAGCATTCCGGAGATGGCATGGCTGATCCTGGGGGAGGTCGGCGAGCTGTTCAAGGCGCTGCACAGGGGTCACAACATCGGCCAGGAGTTGGCCGATGTCTCCATCCTGCTGCATCGGACTGCGGCCATTACTGGCCATGACCTGCAGCAGGAGGTCAACGAGAAGATGCGCACCAACCGGTCCAGGGATTGGGTCGTTCGGGAGCGGGAGCATGAGGTGTGGCAAAACCGGTTCGTGGTTGGTGCAGAAGAGGCACCGGTGGAGAAGACGACGAAGATCAGTGCGGATGAACTCGTAGAAGAAAATCCGGTGAAGCGGATGTTGGATGTAATGGGGATCGGTGCTAATCAGCTTGCAGGATGTGAGGAGCTTTTGCAGTTCTACGATTCGCTTTCTGCGCCGAAACAGGAGGTGACCACCCCTACCTCGCCACCTGTCGAGAGTCAGGATACTCCAGTCTTTGAGGATAGAGACTGGCAGTTTTAAGTGACAACTCTTACCTAAGGATGCAATCATGGAAAACAAATTGGTAACCGTTGAACTGAGCCCCATGGATGAGGCGTGTCTGCACCACGATCTGCTGGATATCGACCAGTGGGTGCGGGATGCGGTACGCGGCAAGGTGGCGTCGTGCCGCACCCGGTTGCTGGCGCAGTGGCTGCCGGTGCTGTTGCAGGATCCGCACATTGAAACCCTGCCGGCGAATCCGGAGAAGCTGGTGGAGGTGATTCTGGCCTATCCCGGCTACCGCCCGCGCAAGGATCGGGAGGTGGTTTAGGGCTTTTTCAGCATCGCCTCTGCCGCTTTTTCCATGGCGGCACGGACCGGGTCCAGGGTGAGTCGGGCATAAATGGCGGTGGCATCTTGAGTTTTGTGACCCAACCCTTTTCCAATCACCTGTAGGCTGGCGCCGGTGATGGCTTGCCAGCTTCCCATTGTCCTTCTGAGGTCGTGGATTCTGGCGTGGTCGATACCGGCCACTGCCAGGATCCGGAGCCAAGCCTTGCGTGGTTCCACCATGTGTCCCGTTGCAGAGCGTGGCGACGGGAAGACCCATTCTCCCTGATTACCATCTCTCATTTCCCGCAGGATCTCCAAGACGGTGTCCACCAGGGGCACGGTCAGGGGATCCTTGTTTTTGGTTTTGGGGATTCTCCAGACGGCTCGGTCAAAATCGATCTCGTCAAAGCGCATGGCGCAGACGTTGTTTCGCCTGGCGCCGGTCAACAGGGCCACCTGAAAGAAACGGCGCATCACGACGCTGGGCTCTTTATCGAGGGCTTCCTGAAGGCGCAGCAGTTCGTTGGCGTCGAGGAAGCGGTCACGGGATGTTTCCGGAAAGTGGCGAATTCCCTTTGCGGGATTGACCCCCTCCCACAGTCCGAATTCGACGGCGACATTGAAGACTTTGGAAACCAACGCCAGGACGCGGTTGGCGAAGGCCGGGTGATCTTTTCCCACCTGGGAGTGGATGTTGGCCACATCCCGACGGGTGATTTGGGAAAGTTGTTTGTCGTGAAGAGGCTGAAGGTGGAGCCGGAACTTTGAATCGTCGTCTTTCCAGGTCTTCTTGCGTTGCTTGGCCCAACGCTCCAGGTAGACACCGAAGAGGTCGGCGAAGGTCATATCCTTTGGTTGATTCTGGATGACGTGAACCGGGTTTTCTCCCTCTGCCAACACACCGTTCATGAGTGCGGCTCGGCGTCTCGCTTCCTCAATGGGGACTTCTGGCCATTTGCCGAGGTGCTGACGTTTGACGCCGTCCGGGGTTCGCCTGCGCCAGTAGAATGACCGCACCCCGGTAGAGGTGATGCGGATTTCCAGACCTGGGGTGCGTTCGTCGAGACACACCGTCCGGTCGCCTGGTTTTTCAGGCAGAGGGATGCTTGCCAAGCGTGAGGCGGTAAAGGGGAATTTATTATCGCTGGCCATGTTTGCTGCTCCGTTCGCGTTCCTGGGGTCACGCCGGGGTCACACCATGGCTAAAAAATGTACTCTTTCGGGCTATTTTCTGGCAAGTTTTGATCAAACCTGGAGGGGATATAGTAGACTAACTGCTTGATTTTACTGGTAGCGAGGGGGGGACTTGAACCCCCGACCTACGGATTATGAATCCGTCGCTCTAACCAGCTGAGCTACCTCGCCAAAGAGCGTTGATTGTAGTCACCAACGCGCAACTGTCAACCCAAAAAAAGATGCAACCGAGAAATGCTTCCCCCCGTTACGGCTGCCCCCCCCGAATGATCGGCATGGAGATGCCCATGTTGGCAAGCTTTTCGCTGGTTTCCTTGGCCTGCGTCCGGTTGCCGAACGGTCCCACGACGACCTTGTACATCTGATGCGCCTCGGGAACCTTGACCATGCGCAACGGCTTCACCCCCAGCTTGCGGGCCTTGTCCATGTCCTGAACGCCCTGGGAGAGATAGAGGGTCTTGTTGATGGCCACCAAAAAACCTTCCCAGGTCTCTTCGATCTTGGCGTCCATACCCCCGGCCAGCAGTTTCGCTTCCATCTCCCGCGCCACGGAACGGTTTTCGAAGGGGCCGGCTTGTACCAGATTCAAACTGACGGTTTCCGTCTCCACCTGAATCTTGGATTCCACCCCCCCCTTCTTCAACTGCTCCACGAGGGTGTCCGCCCCGGCCTTCAGGACAAAGCTCCCGGCCTGAACCAGTATGCCGCCCGTCTTGCTCTCCTCAACCCGTTTTTCCGGAACCTTGGCCGTTGGTTTGGCGGGTTTGACCGGCTCCTTCTCCTTGACCACCGGCGGCGGGGGAGGCGGCGAGGGCGCTTCCGCAACAACCTTCGCCGGTGGCGGCGCCGGATGCGAGCGGGTCAGAAGATCGGCAGGACGCGGGGGTATCGGATAAAGCGGGACATCCAACACGTGAGCCGTCGCCTCCTCCCCGCCCCCGTGTCGGGCTTTGAGAAGAGCCGTGCCAAAATAGGCGGCATTGAGCAGGGCCATAAGCAGCAAGACGCTCCATGGCGCAAAGCGAGTCAACATCATTGCCACGACCTCAAACTCATCGGTTCATCTCATAGAGAAGTCGCAAACCCGTCAACGTCAAATAGGCATCCACAATCTCAATATGGCGGCTTTCCCGGGCTATCAATCGCGCCAAGCCCCCCGTAGCCAGAACACGAACCCCCGAAAAACCGGACTCGGCCACCATGCGTTCGATCAAACCATCCACCAGCCCCACATAACCCCAAAACAGGCCCGATTGCATCGAACCCACCGTATCCCGCCCGATGACACTTCCCGGCCTGGCAAATTCGATGCGCGGCAACTTGGCCGTCTTTTCGAAAAGCGTGTCCATGGACAATCCAAGCCCCGGCGCTATGGCCCCCCCCAGATAATCCCCCTGGGGATTCACCAGATCGAAAGTGGTGGCCGTACCGAAATCGACGACAATCGCCGGTCCCTTGACCTTGTCGAAGGCCGCCACCGCATTGACGATGCGATCGGCACCCACCTCCTTGGGATTGTCGTACCGAATGCTCATACCCGTCTTGATGCCAGGCCCCACCAGCAGCGGGGAGACCCGCAAATAGCGCCGCACGGCCCGCACCAGCGCCGCCTGAACCGGGGGCACCACACTGCCGATGACCACCCCGGTAACCTCCTCCACCGCCAATCCGGCACGGGAAAAGAGTTCCGCGATCAGGATGCCCCATTCGTCCCCGGTACGGTCGGTGCGGGTGGAAATCCGCCAATGGCGCGCCAGATCCGCACCTCGATAGACCCCGAACACCACATTGGTATTACCAATATCAATCACCAAGAGCATTTGCCGTGCCAATCCCGGAAAGTTGCCGTTGTTCCTCACCCATACACCGGGGAGGTGAATTCCACCTCTCCCGCCAAGACCCGAATGCGCCCGCCGCTTGCCGTCTCCAGCACCAGGCATCCCTCTTCGTCCAGGGTGCGCACCCGGCCCGTTTCCACCTTGCCGTCGGCTCCCACCACCCTCACCTCGCGGCCAAAGGTGTTGCTCAAGGCGCACCAGCGCGCCCTCAAGGGAGCGAAGCCCTCTTGCAGATAGGTGAAATACCACGCTTCGAAGGTTCGCAAAAAAGCCGCCAGGAAGGAGCCCCGATGCAAAGGCCCCGGCAGGGAGACCCCCTGTTGATGCAAGACCTCTTCCAACACCGCCAGGCGGGGACGCAGTTCCGGAGGGAACGCCAGCCGGTCACCCAGCAGATTGAAGCCGATCCCCACGATACAATAGCGCACCCGGTCCACCTCGCCCCGCATCTCGGTGAGGATGCCTCCGAGTTTGGCACCGCCGGTCATGACATCGTTGGGCCATTTCAACGCCAGATCACGGAGTCCGCTGGCCAAAACCACCTCGGCCAGCGCCACCCCCGACAACAGCGTCAACTGGGCCACCGAACGCGGGTCCACCGCCGGACGCAATACGATCGAGAAACAAAGGTTGCGCCATGGTGGCGAAACCCAGGAGCGACCCAGCCGCCCCCGCCCCGAAGTCTGCCTTTCGGTCCAGACCACGGTGCCTTCGGGATGGCCCGCCTCCGCCAGCCGTTCCGCCTCGGTATTGGTGGAATCCAGAACCTCGTGAACCCGAATCCGCTCGGGTCGGAACAGACGACACTCCCGCAACCCCTCCCGCAGGGCTTCCGGCCACAACGGCTCCTCCCCGCCCAGCCAGGTATAACCGCGGCGGGGGGCGGAATCGATACGGAATCCCGCCTCCCTCAGCCGCTCGATGCCTTTCGAAATCGCCGCCCGGGAGACCCCCAGGCGCATTCCCAGCACCTCTCCGGAAAGCGCCGACCCGTTGGCTTCCTGTTGCAGCAGCGTCAGCAGTTGCCGGTCAGTCGGTGATGGTGAGCGAGACATCCTTGCTTCCGGCAGAGTGGGTCAAGGCCCCCACGGAGATGAAATCGACCCCTGTTTCGGCCACCTGGAGCACGTTGTCCAGAGTGATGTTGCCGCTGGCCTCCAGCAGGGCCTGCCCCGCATTGATGGCCACCGCCTTGGTCATGGTCTCGATATCCATATTGTCCAGCATGATGATGCTGGCGCCCGCCTCCAGCGCCTCGCGCACCTGGTCCAGGGTGCCACACTCCACCTCGATGCGATGCAGATGGTGGACCTGTTCCCGCACCCGGCGAATGGCTTTGGCCACGCCCCCGGCCACCTGGATATGGTTGTCCTTGATCAGAACTCCGTCGTCCAGTCCGAAGCGGTGGTTGCCACCGCCGCCGGTGCGCACCGCGTATTTCTGTAACATGCGCATGCCCGGAATGGTCTTGCGGGTATCCACGATACGCACGTTGGTATCCGCGACCTTTTCCACGAACCGACGGGTCAGGGTGGCCACGGCGGAGAGGTTCTGAAAGAAGTTCAGCGCCACCCGCTCACCCGTCAGAATGCCCCGGGCAAATCCCCGAATGGTACAGATGGTATTGCCCGCCAGGGCGCCACTGCCTTCGGAAATCACCGGCATGATGCGAATACGCCGGTCCACCAGTCGGAAGACCTCCGCCACCACCGGAAGACCGCAGACCACCAGATCCTCCTTGGCCTCCAGCACCGCTTCGGCTTCCAGTCCGGGAGAGACCAGGGCGTTGCTGGTCACATCCCCCCGCCCCACATCCTCCATCAGGGCGTGTTCCACCAACTGACTCCACGGGCCATTCAACATTGGTTCACCCTCGCATTCCTCGTAATCGTGCCTCGGCTTCCACCAGATCCTGCCGCTGTCTGCGTAATTCCTGCTCACGTTCCCGCTCCTTGGCCACCAACTCGGGGTTGGCTTTGGCCAAAAATCCCTCATTGGCCAGTTTTTGGGTCACCCGTTGCAAATCGGCTTCCAGTTTATCCAGGTTCTTTTGCAGCCGGGCCGACTCGGCTTCCAGATCGATCACTCCGGCCAGCGGCAGATAGAAGCGACCGCCCGTAACCACCGCCGTGGCACTCCCCGCCGGGGCCTCCCCCGACCAGGATTCCCACTCCGAAACCTTGCCCAGACCGGCCATACGCTGCCGGTAGCGGGTAAAGATCGCCTGACGTTCGCCATCCAGATCGTGCAACACGCGCAACGTCTTGCCCGGCGGAATGCCCATTTCGCAACGCGCGTTGCGCAGCGAGCCGACCGCCGCCATCATCCAGGCCATCTCTTCCTCCAGCCGGGCATCGACCCGCGCCGGCTCCACCTCGGGCCAGGCGGCCAGCATCACGGACTCCCCCGCCACACCCGCCACCGGAGCCACCCTCTGCCACAGTTCCTCGGTGATGAAAGGCATCAACGGATGCAGCAGCCGAAGGATGCGCTCCAATACTCCCACCAGGGTGCGCAGGGTTTCAACCCGCTCCCCGACGGAGGCGCCACCATCGTAAAGGGCCGGCTTGGCCAACTCCACATACCAGTCGCAATACTCACCCCAAACGAACTGATAGAGGCACTGGGCCGCGTCACTGAAACGGTACTCGGCAAAACTCCGCGCCAACTCCTCCTTGACCCGTTCCAGACGGCTCAGAATCCAGCGGTTCACCAGCCCGTCAGGCCGCTCCGGCAGACCTGCGGGAACCTCGGTCACGCCGTTTTGCATCAACACGAAGCGGGCCGCATTCCACAGTTTGTTGCAAAAGTGGCGATAGCCGTCGATGCGCCCCATGTCGAACTTGATGTCGCGCCCCTGGGTGGCCAGGGCCGCGAAGGTAAAGCGCAAGGCATCGGTACCGAAGGCCGGTATGCCGTGGGGGAACTCCTTGCGGGTAGCCTTCTCGATCTTCTCTTTGAGGTGGGTCTGCATCAGATCCCGGGTGCGCTTGGCCACCAGGCTCTCCAGGTCGATGCCGTCGATCAGGTCCAGCGGGTCGAGGATATTGCCCTTGGACTTGCTCATCTTGTTGCCGTCGCCATCCCGGACCAGGCCGTGGATGTAGACCTCGCGGAAAGGCACTTCCCCGGTGAACTTGAGCCCCATCATGATCATGCGGGCCACCCAGAAGAAGATGATGTCAAAACCCGTGACCAGTACCGAGGTGGGATAGAAGGTGGCCAGTTCCGCTGTTTTTTCCGGCCAGCCCAGGGTGGAGAAGGGCCACAGCGCCGAGGAAAACCAGGTATCGAGCACATCGTCGTCCTGGGTGAGACGGGCGAACTCGCCATAGTGGCGTTGCGCCTCTTCCTTGGCCTCCTCCTCGGTTGCGGCGACGAAGATCTCCCCGTCGGGTCCGTACCAGGCCGGAATGCGATGGCCCCACCAGATCTGGCGGGAAATGCACCAGTCCTGAATGTTGCGCATCCATTCGAAATAGGTCTTGGCCCAGTTGGCCGGCACGAAACGGATGCGGCCATCCTCCACCGCCCGGATGGCCTCTTCCGCCAAAGGGCCCGTTTTGACGTACCATTGGTCCGTCAGCAACGGCTCCACCACCGCCTTGCTGCGATCGCCGCGAGGCACCATGAGACGGTGGGGCTCGATCTTATCGAGCAGCCCCTCCTCCTCCAGTTCCGCCACCACCCGCTCACGGGCCACATAGCGATCCAGCCCGCGAAAACGCAACGGCACCTGGTGATTGAGGCAGGCGTCGGGATTGAAAATATTGATCGGCTCCAGACCGTGGCGTTGGCCGACCTCGTAGTCGTTGAAATCGTGGGCCGGGGTGATCTTGACGCAACCGCTGCCGAAGGCGGGATCGACATGTTCGTCGGCAATGATGGGGATCTCCCGCTCCGTCAGGGGGAGATGCACCATCTTGCCGATCAGATGCCGGAAGCGTTCGTCTTCCGGATGCACCGCCACCGCCGTATCCCCCAGCATGGTTTCGGGGCGGGTGGTGGCCACTACCAGATACCCGTCGCCCTCCGCCAGAGGGTAGCGCAAATGCCAGAGACGACCCTCCTCCTCTTCGGAAATCACCTCCAGATCGGATACGGCGGTATGCAGCACCGGATCCCAGTTGACCAGTCGTTTGCCCCGATAGATCAACCCCTCCCGGTAGAGCCGCACGAAAACCTCCACCACGGCGCGGGACAACCCCTCGTCCATGGTGAAGCGTTCCCGGCTCCAGTCGCAGGAGGCTCCCATGCGCCGCAACTGGCGCACGATGGTGCCTCCGGAACTCTGTCGCCATTTCCATACCCTTGAGACGAAATTCTCCCGCCCCAGATCGTGCCGGGTCAGGCCTTCCGACTCCAACTGACGTTCCACCACCATCTGGGTGGCAATGCCCGCGTGATCCGTTCCGGGCTGCCAGAGGGTGGGCCGACCCGACATGCGGTGATAACGGGTCAAGGCATCCATCAGAGTGTCCTGAAAGGCATGCCCCATGTGCAGACTGCCCGTCACGTTCGGTGGGGGGATCATGATGCAATAGCCCTCTCCCCCACCCTCACGGGAGCGAAAGTAGCCGCGTTCCTCCCAAAGCCGATACCACTTCTCTTCGACGCCGACAGGCTCGTAAGCCTTGGGCAAGGTTGATTCCGACATCGTACCCCTCACACGGCTGACCGGATATTCACTGCAGACGGCAAAGGGCACCCAAGGTGCCCTTTGCCCGATCCCTGCCGGAACCTCCTACAGGATCCGACAGACTCTTTGCCCATTTCAAACACCTTCATCCTTGCGAATCCGTTCGATTTCCGCCCGAATCGCCTCTTCCAGATACCCCGGCAGCAGTTCTTCGAGCATCTCCCGGGCCATTTTGCGCACCAGATCTTCCACCCGATCCCCAAAAACCTCTCTCAGTGTTTCGGGAGTCAACTCATCCAGATGACCCTCCGCCGACATGGAAGGCCCGCTCTCCGCAAGCGGCGCGACCGGCGGTTTCGTCGCGGCGGGAAGCTCGGGCTCCTCCATGCCGGCCAGATCCAGCAATTCCGCCAATTCGCCACCATCGGGTTCCGACTCCGGGGCCTCTTCCGGAACATGAGACATCATCTCAGCCACCACCTCCGAAGAGACCTCTTGATCGACAAGCTCCTGCAGATCCAACGGCTCTTCTTCCGCTTCCTCAGCGGAGGCTTCCTGCAAGGCTTCCGCCAGAGCGGAGGCATCCAGCTCCGCGGCTTCTTCCGTCAGCTCCAACGGCAGCTCTTCGACCGGTTCCTGGAGAGCATCCAGCAAATCAAGGGCCTCCTCGTCCTCGGATGCGGCGGAAACCTCCTCCCCGGCAAACGCACCCGCCGACTCCTCCAGAGCGTCGACCAGATCCAGGGCATCCGGCTCCTCATCCGGCGAACTGGCGGGAACCACCTCTTCTTCCGGGGAAACCGCCGACTCCTCCAACGCCTCCACCAGTTCCAGGGCATCCGGCTCCTCATCCGGCGAACTGGCGGGAACCACCTCTTCTTCCG
>JADGAQ010000031.1:0-1642 GCA_015231925.1 Magnetococcales bacterium | reverse complement strand
TCCAGGGCATCCGGCTCCTCATCCGGCGAACTGGCGGGAACCACCTCTTCTTCCGGTGAAACCGCCGACTCCTCCAACGCCTCCACCAGTTCCAGGGGATCCGACTCTTCCTCTTCGGCCTGAAGCACCTGCTCGGGGGATTCCAAGGCATGCAAAAGGTCGAGGGCTTCATCCCGCTCCGATTCCGCCACGGGAATCGTCACGGAGGGGGAGTCCTCGTTCTCTTCCAGTGCGGCTACCAGTTCCAAAGCCTCCGGCTCCCCGGACGACCCCTCCTCCAGCGCCTCCAGCAGATCCGCAGCCTCATCCTCCCCACTCAACGACTCAGGCTCCGCAACCGGTGCCGGTGTGTCGAACCCGGACGACTTCTCCGCTTCTTCTCCCGAAGGCAAGGCCTCCGATGCCTCCAACGCCGCCAGAAGATCGGAAACCTCTTCTTCCTCTTCCCCCGGACCACCCGGATCCGGCAGCAAGCGCTCCCCGGCTGCGGCGGTTTCCTCCGGGAGCAACCCCTCCATTTCGTCGAGGGCGGTCATGGCCTCCCCGGAAACGTCCATGGCCTCCGACAACTCCGGAAGTTCGCCTTCCTCATCCGCCGGACCAGGCGACGAACCGTCATCCGGAGCATCCCCACCGCCCTCTTCCGCCTCTTCACCGGCCACCAGCAAAGCGGCCAGCCCGGCGCCATCGTCATCCGGCAGCGCCGACGCCTCATACCCCTCTTCCGGGGATAACACCTCCGGCTCCTCTTCTTCCAGCCCGGCCAGAGGTTCCGCCGGATCGAACGGAGCTTCCTCCATCTCCGACAGCTCTCCATCCCCTTCTTCGGGCAGAGTCTCTTCCCCGGCGAACGCTGCCATCAATGCGTCGTCGGACTCCTCCTCTTCCCTGGGCAACCCTTCCGTCAGCAGCTCTTCATCCTCCTCCAGACCGGCGAGGGCATCACCCAGGTCGATACCGAGTCCGTCCGCCATCCCATCGGACTCCTCCTCCAACGGAAGTTCCCAGGCCCCGTCGCCGGAAGATCCCGAGGAACCCTCGCCCTCCTCGGCCATCTCCTCACTCGGGTCGGTGGCCGATTCCGGATCGTCCTCCCCAGAAAGCTCGCTCAAATCATCCAAACCATCCAGATGATCCGCCGGGCCCGGTTCCTCACCATCTTCGGGCAGCAGCGCGGGGTCGAAGGTGTCACCCACTTCATCGCTCAAGTCGGCAAAGGCCATCTCTTCCCCCTCAACGGCGATCGCGTCGGCAACTTCCGGTTCAACCCCATCCACCTCTTCATCCGCAACATCCCACCCGGCAACGGGATCCGACTCGGGGACTACCGCTTCGGCAACGGGATCCGACTCGGGGACTACCGTTTCGGCAACGGGATCCGACTCGGGGACTACCGCTTCGGCAACGGGATCCGATTCGGGGACTACCGCTTCGGCAACGGGATCCGACTCGGGGACTGCCGCTTCGGCAACGGGATCCGACTCGGGGACTGCCGCTTCGGCAACGGGATCCGACTCGGGGACTGCCGCTTCGGCAACGGGATCCGACTCGGGGACTGCCGCTTCGGCAACGGGATCCGACTCGGGGACTGCCGCTTCGGCAACGGGGTCCGACTC
This sequence comes from Magnetococcales bacterium, assembly GCA_015231925.1. Classification (NCBI taxonomy): domain Bacteria; kingdom Pseudomonadati; phylum Pseudomonadota; class Magnetococcia; order Magnetococcales; species Magnetococcales bacterium. The sequence goes on along the minus strand of JADGAQ010000031.1, from coordinate 26 downwards.
GGGTACTGCCGCTTCGGCAACGGGGT
>JADGAQ010000030.1:2987-30166 GCA_015231925.1 Magnetococcales bacterium | reverse complement strand
TGGGGTTGGAAGTCAACAGCGAAAGGAAAAGTCCCAGGGCGCTGCCCTGGACCCGCCGGGGGAGATAATCCCCCCCGGACCCCCGTTTAGCTGAACGGAACCGAAAGCGTTCCGTTCAGCGTGGATTCAACTACCGGGTGTAGGGTAAGCCTGTGCCCGTTGCGCGGCACGTCGTTTTCATCCATTGGTGGGAGAAGAACCATGGCCGTGCAATTGCAAAAAGGGGAGAAGATCAGTCTGGCCAAAGAGTCGGGGGGGCGGTTGAGCCGGGTGGTTATGGGCTTGGGCTGGGATGCCGGTCCACCTCCGAAGCCGGGGTTGCTGAGTTTCCTGGGCGGGGGGGGCGGTGAAATCGATCTGGATGCCTCCTGTCTGCTCTTCGACGCCGTGGGTCGTATCGTCGATGCGGTTTGGTTCGAGCAATTGAAGAGCAAGGACGGCTCCATTCGCCATTCGGGGGACAACGTCTCCGGGCAGGGGGAGGGGGATGACGAACGCATCGAGATCGATCTCGATCGGGTGCCGGCCGGGGTCAAGGTGCTGGTTTTCACCATCAACAGCTTCTCCGGCGAGAGTTTCGAAAAGGTGCGCAACAGCTATTGCCGGCTGGTGGATGGCAGCAATGATCAGGAGGTGGCCCGGTATCAGTTGGAGAGTATTCCGGGGAACCATACCGCCATGATCATCGCCCGGCTTTATCGGCATGAAGAGGGCTGGAAAATGCACGCCATCGGGGAACTCACCCGTGGCAAGACCTTTCACGACATGATGCCCGTCATCAAGAACTATCTGTAGAGCAAAAATACGGGGGTCCGGGGGGGATTATCCCCCCCGGCGGGGTTCGGGGCAGCGCCCCGAGGTGTTGACGTGGCCGTTGACGTAGCGGTCCGCAGCGTAGAGCAAAAAAATACGGGGGTCCGGGGGGGATTATCCCCATAGGCGCTAACCTAATATGTCCCCATATCGGAGAGCTGTGCTTTTCGTCGTCTTCGGGCATAAGAGAGTGCGTCGCATATTTCTTTCCATTTCCCATTGACCTTATCTGGCGACAGAAATGGCATTATCCAATTCTGCAACTGATGAAGCATAAATTTGAACTCCCGCCACTTGCTCCGGCGCTGCCTGGCCGGGAACGACGAGTCCCCAGGGGGAAAATGATTTCGCTCTTGCGATTGCCTTTTCTGTAAGTAGGCAAATCAACATCTTGCCGTATAGCCATGCTTTAGCACTCTCCTTCTCTGTTTTTGGAAGATGGCCAAGCTGCGCTAACGATTTGAACCGCTTGAATAATAACTCGATCTGCCAGCGAAATCGATACAATTCAAGCGCATTCTCAAGTGGTAGTCTATCCTCTGGAACCGTTGTGAATATCATCATGAATCGCGCCAATTCAATTGTGTCTGGCGATAGTTTCTGCCGCTTGCGCTTGCTCCTGCCAACAACTTTCCTTGATGCCCGGTCTACCGCATCCTGACTCTTATAAACTGCACACAAACGATCAGGAATAACCTGCCCCTCATGGCGTATAAAAACAGGCCACTCTTTGCAATCCCCTGGTTTCTTCAATGTTCGCATGTAATCAAGCAGTTCAATCCGCTTTCCTTGCGCGTCTTCCATAGGGAAATTTGATGCGATCCTGGCAACAGAGAAGCCGCCACAATTTTGCACATAGGCCAACCCCGCTACGCGACCATACGCACGGTCACCCATGATGCATTCCCCTGGTTGAATGGGAATGCGCGTAAACGTCTCGCCGGTTCCTTTTCCTGTAGCAGGTGTCACTTCAAAATAATCGCACTCAAGGTCAGAAAGTCGTATGGCCACATGCATGCGCCAGGAACTTCCAGTCTTTCCAGGTTCTTTAACGTGCGTGGCATCCACCAATCTAACCGGTAATTCCCCTGTCATGAAATCAGGAGGTTGTCTCTGTTGCTCGCGCAACAGCGCCAGACAGAGCTGCCTGAAATAATTCCCCGCTTTGCGCAAGCGCTTCAGCAAAGCCACATCCGACACATCTGCCAAATTCCCAATTTGCCCTCTCGCGGCAGTTTCACGCAATGAATACCCTAGGCCAAGATGCATGAACAGTAGCTGCAAAAGCACCTCAACTGACGGTATTTCCCTAAATCTTTCAACGGCCTTGGTTTCTCGCGCCAGCGTCTCCCACTCTGCAGGCAACAAGCGCAATACGTATTTCCAACAACCTTCCAGCAAATAACGGGTATCCATGGCTGCCTCCTTGGATACCAATCATACACCATCAACGGGGTAATGTATAGGTTAGCGCATATGGGGATTATCCCCCCCGGCGGGGTTCGGGGCGGAGCCCCGAGGTGTTGACGTGGCCGTTGACGTAGCGGTCCGCAGCATTCCAGGAAAGCGCATCAAATCGCCACCCGCACCATCCGGACGACCCGCTGCGGACCGCGGGGGGGCAAGGGGGGGCCTCATCCCCCCATCCTTTTGAAACGCGCCAATTCCGCCCCGGTTTGGGCTTTCGGGAAAAAGCATCTCCTTTTTCCGAACAACCCCGGCTGCGTCAGGTTGGCGACTTCAAGGATGGGGAGGATGAGTCCCTCCCCTGGCCCCCTCCGGCGGGTCGAAGCGTGAACCGGGTGGGGTGCGGATTCCGGGTTGGACATTTTTCTCCGGGGCTTCGACCCGCTACGTCAACGGCCACGTCAACACCTCGGGGCGCCGCCCCGAACCCCGCCGGGGGGGATAATCCCCCCCGGACCCCCGTATATATCCACTTCTCCCCTTGGCTTCTACCCCCCCCCGAACCCCGCTGCGGGGGATGATCCACCCGAACCCCCGTATTATATCTCCTGCAAAGTCTTGCCGTACTCGCCTTCTTGCGGCATCCTGAAATGTGGGGGCCGATTTCAGCCAAATCACGACGTTCCACCGTAGACCAGCGGCAATGGATCTTCTCTATAGCCGGGAATACCTCTACCTGTTTTACGGCTTCGCCTTTCTGGTGCTGGCCTTGGTCTGCTTTTTGTCGGAACGCAGCCTGGTCAAACTGCCCCTGGCCTGGCTCGGCGCCTTCGGCGTGGTGCATGGCACCCTGGAGTGGCAGGAGCTGATCTCCCTGACCTTCGGGGATTCGGCTTTCTCCCAAACCCTGCGCACCTTCCTGGTCGGGCTCTCCTTCCTGCTGCTCTTCGAATTCGCCCGGCGGGCCCTGAGTCAGCGCCTGCCCGGTTTCCCCGGCCCCTGGTTCTCCCTGGTGCCGCTGATTCCACTGGCCCTGGGTTATGTCCTGCTGGGCAGTCAATCGATCACCCCCTTGACCCGCTACTTCTTCTCGGCCCCCGGCAGCTTCATGGCCGTGGCGGCGCTGCTGCTCACCCGCCGCGAGGAACAATCCCTGCAAAACCGCATCGGACTCCTCATCGGCGCCATCGGTTTCGCCCTCTACGGTTTTTCCAGCGGCCTGACTCCCGCTGCGGGAGACTTTTTTCCCGCCAATATGTGGAACAGCGAAAAGTTCCTGATCTATCTGAATATACCGGTGCAACTGGCTCGCGGCGGCACCGTTCTGCTGATCACTCTGGGGCTCTACCTCAGCTTTCGGCCCGCTTCCCGACGACTCAGCCGGCGGCGGCGTCACCATTTTCTGATCGCCCTGCTGCTGCTCATCCTGCTGCTGGCCGGAGGATGGACCGGGCTGGGGTACCTCTCCGGCCTCTACAACCAGGATCTGCGCTCCGAAGCGGGGCGCGACCTCGAAGCCCTGGTCTCCCGCGTCAAACACGAAATCGGCAACGCCGATGGCGCCTCCATGGCCCTCGCCGCCCTCTCCCAGGAGAGTTGGCCCCCGCAACCCCATCACCTGGAGCGCCTGCAGTCCGCCGTCGATACCATTCGCGATTCCGCCGGAGGCGGCATCGCCTATCTCATGGATGTGAACGGTACCGTGCGCGTCACCTCCAACCGCGACAGTCCCGCCAGCTTCCTCGACAAGAACTACCGCTTCCGTCCCTATTTCCAGTCCGCAGCAGCCGGACAGCGCGGCGCCTATTTCGCTCTGGGCGTCACCTCCCTGGAGCCCGGCTACTACGCCAGCCACCCCCTGAAAAACGCCGAGGGGGTGGTCACCGGCGCCGCCGTGTTCAAAAAAACCCTCGATCCGGGCGTGCTCGGGTTTCTCTCCTACGGCGAGGTCTTCCTCATCGATCGCCACGGCGTGGTGCTGGTCACCGGCCTCAACAGCCTGGTGCGACGACCCCTCTGGCCCATCCCGGCGGAAATCCGCGCCTCCCTCGATGCCAGCCGCCAGTTCGGCGCCATCCTGAACCAGCAACCCATCCTCGGCGAGGTCGTTCTCCACGGCCAATGGCTGGAGTGGCAGGGCAAACGCTACATGACCGCCCGCGCCGCTTTCAATGCCGAAGGCTGGTCCGTACTCCTGCTCAAACAGGATAAAAACCGCATCGTCATCCGCCTCTTCGGTGCCATCGTCATTCTGCTGCTCGCCGGCAGCCTCTTTCTCTACAATATCCTGCTGCACCGCGAAGCCACCGCAGAAGAGCGCATGCGCAAACTCTCCCAGGCGGTGGAACAGAGTCCGGCATCCATCGTCATCACCAATCGGGATGCCAATATCGAATACGTCAATCCCCGCTTCACCCAGATCACCGGCTACGAAGCCTGGGAGGTGGAGGGCAAGAATCCCCGGCTGTTGCAAAGCGGTCGCACCGATCCCCGAACCTACGCCGAAATGTGGGCCACCGTCAGTCGGGGAGTGCCCTGGAAAGGGGTCTTCGTCAACCGGCGCAAAAACGGCGAATGCTACTGGGAAGAGGCCATGGTGGCCCCCATCGTCAACGAGGAGGGGGAACTCACCCATCTGCTGGGCATCAAGGAGGAGATCACCGCCCGACGCGAACTGGAACAGGCCCTGCTGACCGCCAAAGAGCAGGCCGAAGCCGCCAATCGCGCCAAAAGCGCCTTTCTGGCCAATATGAGCCACGAAATCCGCACCCCCATGAACACCATTCTGGGCTTGGGGCGCATTCTTCTGGAGACAACCCTGTCGCCGTCGCAACGCGATTACCTCTCCCGCATTCACGACAGCTCCCGCCATCTGCTCTCCCTGCTCAACAACATTCTCGACTTCTCCAAGATCGAGGCGGGCCGCCTGGAGCTGGAACAGGCCCCCTTCGAACTGTGCCAGCTTTTCGACCACCTCGACAGCCTGACCACCTCCCAGGCGGCGGGCAAAGGGCTGGAGATCCTCTTCGACGTGCCGGCCACCATTCCGCGTCGCCTGGAAGGCGATCTGCTGCGCCTGGAGCAGGTGTTGATCAATCTGCTGCAGAACGCCATCAAGTTCACCCAAAGCGGCGAGGTGATGGTGCGGGTTCGGCAGAACCATTCCCGCCCGCTGGAAAACGGGCAGGTGGCCCTCACCTTCGAGGTGCGGGATACCGGCTGCGGCATCGACCCGCGCCAGCGGGAGAATCTGTTCCGCCCCTTCTCCCAGGGGGATCTCTCCACCACCCGGCGTTTCGGCGGCACCGGGCTGGGGCTGGCCATCTCCCAGTCCCTGATCGGCCTCATGAGCGGAACCCTGGAGGTCGACAGCACGCCGGGGCAGGGCAGCCGCTTCCACTTTACCGTCACCCTGAAACAACGCCCGGAGGAGACCGTGCCACCCCCCATGGAGCTTTTCCTCGGGCGGCGGGTGCTGGTGTTGGACAGCGCCGAGGGCAGCCGGCGCATCGTGCGACAGTTCGCCCTGGAGTTGGGCATGAATCCCCGCGAGGTCGAGTCCTTCATCGGCCTCAACTCCCTGCTGACCGACGATCTCGCCGGCGCGCCGGGATACGACCTCTGTTTCCTGGATGCCCGTTTTGCCTGCACCTCCGCCGCAGGCAGCACCCTGGGGGAGATTCTGCTGAACCATCGCTGGCAGAGCAAACCGCCCGCCATTCTGCTGATGGTGGCCTTCGGTCTGCCCACCCAGGAGTTGCCGGAAGCCCTGCGCCATCTGCCGCGCGTGGCCCGTCCGGTGCGGGGTCCGCGTCTGCGCGACGCCGTGGTTTCGCTGCTCAGTCCCGAGCGCGCCGTGGCGGCGGGTTGGGTCAAACCCTGCAGCGGCTTCCAGCAGGACGAAAGCACCGATCCGAACCGCTTGCAAGCCATCTCCGGAGCCCGGGTTCTGGTGGTGGAGGATCAGCCCGGCAACCAACTGGTGGCCCGCGAGCTGCTGATCCGGGCCGGCCTCTCCTGCGAGGTGGCCGATGACGGCCTGCAGGCCATCGCCCAATTGCAGAAAGATGCCGATTACGACCTGGTCTTCCTGGATCTGCACATGCCGGGTTTGGACGGCCTGGAAACGGCGCGTCGCCTGCGCACCTTCCTGCCCGATCTGCCCCTGGTGGCCATGACCGCCAGCGCCCTTCGCGAGGACCGGGAACGCTGTCTGCAAGCGGGCATGAACGACCATCTGGCCAAGCCCATCGATGTGGCCACGCTGCATAACATGCTGTTGCGTTGGATTCCCCCCCGTGAGATGGCCGCCCGGCGTGCGCTGGTGAAACCGACGCCCCCCCCGATGCCCTCGGACTGGCCGGAGTCGCTGGAGGGCATCGATCTGCAGCAGGCCCTCTCGTATACCGACGGCGATCGGGAGCTGGTGTCCACCCTGCTGAAAGGCTTCGCCAGTCGCTACGATCAGGTGCCGCAACGCCTCACCGACGCCCTGCAACGGGGCGACCGGCGCGAAGCGGCCCATCAGGTCCACGCCCTCAAGGGCATCGCCGGCACCCTGGGCGCCACCACCCTGCAACGCGCCGCCGAATCCCTGGAAAACGCCCTGCGCAAGGAGGCCGAAAGCGACGATCAGGTCAACACCTTCTGCGAAGCCCTGGGGGTGATCCTCAAAACCAGCCGGGGGTTCGGGGGGTGATTCCCGACCAATCCATCGTCGAGGCCGTGCGCACCTTTTTCCCCCGGGTGCAGGCCATCTACCGTTTCGGCTCCTGCGGCACCGCCGACGAGCGTCCCGACAGCGATTGCGACCTCGCCCTGCTGCTGCCTCCCGGCGACAAGACCAGGCTTGCGGTGCATCCCCTTGCGGAGCAACTGGCCGCTTTGCTGGGGCGGGAGGTCGATCTGGTCAATCTTCGGCAGGTGGATACCGTCTTTCAGAAGGAGATCCTCGCCGCCGAACGGCGTATCGATGCCGGGGATGTCCAGGCCGCCGACAGCTTCGAAATGCTGGTGCTTTCCTATTATCAACGCCTGAACCGGGAGCGGCGGGAGATTCTGGCCGATTTTCGCGCCAGCGGGAGGGTGTACGAGTCGTGAGCGAGATTCTCCTCAACAAGGTGGCAAGTATACAGCGTTGTCTGCACCAGGTGCGGGATTACGACGCCCGGCCCTCGGATGTGCCCTTCGAGGCGGATCACTTCAAACAGGACGCCATCGCCGCCAATGTGCAACGCGCCTGTGAACAGTGCATCGATCTGGCCAACCATGTGGTGCGGCTGCGCAAGCTGGGATGGCCGAAGGAGAGTCGGGAGAGCTTTCGCCTGTTGGCCGACGCGGGGTTGATCCCCCAGGAGCTGGCCGGGCGTTTGGGGCGCATGGTGGGCTTTCGCAACCTGCTGGTACACCAATACCAGCCATTGGATATCGGGCTGCTGCGCGAGGTGATCGACCATCGGCTGGAGGATCTGATGACCTTTACGGAAATCCTGGTTCGGCAGGATGTGGATGAGTCAGCGATTCAGTAATACGGGGGTCCGGGGGGGATTATCCCCCCCGGCGGGGTTCGGGGCAGCGCCCCGAGGTGTTGACGCGGCTTTGGCCGTAGCGGTCCGAAGCACTCCGATATAACGCAAAAAGCCAATCCCACATTCGATCCCGACGAAGGCTTCGGACCGCCCGGAGGGGGTAAGGGGAGGGTCTCATCCTCCCCATCCTTTTGGGAGGTGCCGATTCCGCCTTGGTTCGGGGTGGCTTCGAGGGTCGTTTATTCGTTTGAAGAGCCCCTTGGGAGAGATCTTCGAAAACCTCGATGCGCAGGTGGCTTCGAGGGTCGTTTATTGGTTTGAAGAGCCCCGGCTGTATCTTGGCGCGTTCAAGGATGGGGAGGATGAGGCCCTCCCCTGGCCCCCTCCGGCGGGTCGAAGTGTGACATGGGTTGGCGGCGGTGCGGAGTTGGGCATTTCACCTTTTGGCTTCGACCCGCCAAAGGCCACGTCAACATCTCGGGGCGCTGCCCCGGACCCCGCTGAGGGGGCAGCGGAGCTCCCCCTCAGGCTCCCCCAACCCTGTTTACAACTTAAAAGATATTTTAGGCCGGCTTGATCTTCAGGCGTAGCGCGTTCGACACCACCGTCACGCTCGACAGACCCATCGCCGCCGCCGCCATCACCGGCGTCACCTCCACCGTCGGCGACAAAACCCCCGCCGCCAAGGGCACCAAAACCACATTGTAGGCAAAGGCCCAGAACAAATTCTGCCGGATGTTGCGCATCGTGGCCTTGGACAGGTCGATGGCCGTCACCACCCCGCGCGGATCCCCACCCATCAACGTGATGTCCGCCGCCTCCATGGCCACCTCCGCACCCGTGCCCAAGGCCACCCCCACATCGGCTCGCGCCAACGCCGGCGCATCGTTGATGCCATCCCCCACCATGGCCACCACCCGACCCTCCGCCTGCAAACGGGCCACCTCCTCCGCCTTGCGCTCCGGCATCACTTCCGCCACCACCCGTTCGATGCCCGCTTGCTTCGCCAAAGCCCGCGCCGTGCGCTCATTGTCCCCCGTCAGCAACATCACCTCGATGCCACGCTCCCTCAATGCGGAGACCGCCTGTCGCGCCCCTTCCTTCAAGGTGTCCGCCACCGCCAACACCCCCAGAATGGCATCCCCCGCCGCCGCCAGCATCGCCGTGCGACCCAGGGCCTCCTGCTCCTGCAACGCCTTTTCCCAATGCTCACCGATGGGCAAACCCCGTTCCGTGAGCAACAGCCGCGTGCCCACCACCACGGTTTCACCATTCACCATGGCCACCACACCCCGCCCCGGCAGGGCCTCGAAGGCGGTGGCTTCGATCAGGGTCAAACCCCGCTCCCGCGCCCCCGCCACCACCGCACGCGCCAACAGATGTTCCGAACGGCTTTCGGCGGACGCCACCTGCGACAACTGTTGCGCCGTGCCGCTCCAGTGGACCAGTTGCGCCTTGCCGGTGGTCAGGGTGCCGGTCTTGTCGAAAACAACGCAGGAAACCGTGTGCAATGTCTCCAGCGCCTCGCCGCCGCGCACCAGGATGCCGTGGCGCGCGCCGCGTCCGATGCCCACCATGACCGAGGTGGGGGTGGCCAGTCCCAGGGCGCAGGGGCAGGCGATGACCAGCACGGCGATGGCGTGCAGCAATCCGTTGGTGAAGGCGGGTTGCGGTCCGAAGATCCACCAGGCCAGCAGGGTCAACCCGGCCAGTATCAGGATGGCGGGCACGAAAATCCCGGCGATGCGGTCCGCCAGGCGGGCGATGGGGGGTTTGGCCCCCTGGGCCTGGCGCACCAGGCGCACCAGATGGGCCACGGTGGTGTCGCGACCGACGCGGGTGGCCCGCATGACGAACGCGCCGCTGCGATTGATGCTGCCGCCGATGACTTGGGCTCCGGCCTGGCGTTCGACGGGCAGGGATTCGCCGGTGAGCAGGGATTCATCGAGTTCGCCGTGTCCGTCGAGGATTTCGCCGTCGACGGGCACCCGTTCGCCGGGGCGCACCATCAGATGTTCGCCGACCTGGACCGAGGCGGCGGGCACTTCGATTTCGCCTTCGGGTTTGATCAGTCGGGCGGTGGGCGGGGTCAGGGCCATCAGGGCGCGAATGGCCTGGGAGGTGCGGCCTTTGGCGCGCGCTTCCAGGAAACGGCCCACCAGCACCAGCACGATGATGAAGGCGGAGGAGTCGAAATAGACCTCGGGGTTGGTGAAGAGGTGTGGAAAGATCAGGGCCACGAGGGAGTAGCCGAAGGCGGAGAAGGTGCCCAGGCTGACCAGGGAGTGCATGTTGGCGAAGCCGTGGCGCAGGGCTTGCCAGGCGCTTTTGTGGAAGTAGCTGCCGACCCAGAACTGGATCGGTGTGGCCAGCAGGGCTTGCAGCAGGTGGTTTCGGCTGGGGCTCAGGAGGTCGTGACCCAGCATGTGGAGGTGCATCAGGCCCATGATGGCGGCGGCGAGGGGCAGTCCGACGAGCAGGCGCAGGCGCAGGTCGCGGTAGTCGCGGGTGCGTTCTTCCTCGACGAGGTCGGTGGTGTCGGTGGGGTTGGTTGGGGTATGGAGGTGGTAACCGGCGCGGGCCACGGCGTCTCGCAGGGCGGGGAAGGGGGCTTGTCCGGCGAGGGTGCGCAGGAAGGCTTCGCCGGAGGCGAGGTTGACGCTGGCGTGGAGGACGCCGGGCACGGTAGCGAGTTCGGTTTCGGCTTTCAGGGCGCATGCGGCGCAGGAGAGGCCGCCGATGCCGAGGGTGATTTCCTGGATGGGCACCTGGAAGCCCTGCCCCTGGATGGCGGCGATGGCGGCGGGCAGGGGTCCGTCGAAGGAGGCCGAGGCGGTGGCCAGGTTGACCGAGACGGCGGAGAAGCCGTCGAGGGCGGAGAGGGTGCGTTCCAGGCGTCCGGAACAGGAGGCGCAGCGCATGCCGGTGACAGGTACGGTAACCATGTTGTTTTACTTGTAAAAAGGGTTGGGGGAGTTTGAGGGGGAGCTCTGCTGCCCCCTCAAGGTTTTTCCGTTGACTTTAAAACAACCCGCGCTAGCGGGAAGGCTTGCAAGACAAGGTGAGACGTCTTTGGAGGGGGGCCACTTTCCCTGTTTCTTGGACTGGGCGGGCACAGTATAATTCCAAAGCGGGGGGATGCGCGGGGATTTTTTGCTGGGGGATGGCTGATGCGGATTGACGAGTTGCACCTGAAGAATTTCAAGTGTTTCGAGGACAGGCGCTTCGGGCCGTTTGATCCGCAGTTCAATCTGGTGATCGGGGATAATGGTACGGGGAAGACCTCTTTTTTCCAGGCGATGGAGGTTGTGTTATCGGAGTGGTTGCGTGCCGATGTTTACGGATCGCTAGATCGAACGCTAGATCAGTGGGAAAAGGGGCAGAAGCTGCGAACATTTGATCTCGAAAAAGTTAGGCAAATTGAATCACCTGGGGCAGTTTTCCAGCTCGAATTCTGTCATCCTGCCTTCTTGACGGTTAATGCCACAATAGGAGAACTGTCTGCAAACTCACATATTGAACTGAGCCAGGATGAACATTCCGCTCCGCTTTATCGTTTGAGCGTTTCGCCCGAAACGGACAACATTCGGAAACTGGCTTTGGGAATCTTCACTCGGGTGCGGGCTTGGCAAGACGAAATTCTGCCCCTGGTGGCCAGTTACGACGAATACCGCGCCTCTTCCACGACTCCGGTTATAATCGCTTCGACCGATCTGGGGGGGCTGCCTTCCCGCTTCGACGGATATCGGGAGGCCCAGGGTTCCTCCCTCTCCGGGGAGAGGTTGACCACTTGGTTTGCCAATAAATACTGGATTGCCTGGGGAGAGGATAAAGTACCTTTCGACCTGCCGGTAGTTCGGGAGGCCATTCGGCAGTTCCTGCCGGGAGCGGAAAAGATCGATTTCGACCGGGTGCGCAAAGAGATTGTCGCGACCATCCAGGGCAAAACTCTGCCTTTCTCCCTGCTGAGTCGGGGGCAGCGGGACATGATGGCACTGGTCGGCGACCTGGCCCAGCGGGCGGTCTCCTTGAATCCCCACCTTGAAAATCCCTTGCAGGAGACCCCCGGAGTGGTGCTGATCGACGAACTGGATCTGCATCTCCACCCCAAATGGCAACGAAACATCGTTCACGATCTGAAGCGGGTTTTCCCCAAACTGCAATTCTTCTGCACCACCCACTCCCCCGTGTTGATCGGCGAGGTGAAGCCCGAGGAGATCGTCTTTTTGGAGGAGCCGGCTTCCCGTCGCACCTTCGGCATGGACGCCAACGCCATATTGAACCACGTCATGGGTGGAACGGAGCGTAATGCCGAAGTCAAACGGGACCTGGATGCGATTTTCGATTGGATCGAGGCAGGTGAGTTCGAGTCGGCCAAAAAAGCCATCACGGATCTCCGTAACCGAATAGGGGATATCCCCGATCTGGTGGCGGCGGAGGTGGCGCTTTTCGACTATCAGAACAGCGATGGCCGGGAGGAGGGGTGATGCGTCATATCCAAAAAGGCCCACCACCGGGCCAGTTGGTGCAATGGCGGCAAGAGGGACTGGTATTCGACTTCCTGCCGGATCGGCGTCTGCTTCGAGAGAAGTTGCTTGCCGAACAGCACCGCCTGTGCGCCTATACCATGCGGCGCATCGGTTCCGATAACAGTCACATCGAACATATCGTGCCGCAATCGCAGGATCCTGAACGGGCGTTGGATTGGAACAATATGGTGGCGTGTGACGAATCGAGCCATTATGGCGCTCATTATAAAAAAGATGAACGAGTGTTTCTCTCAGGCGAGGCCAACTTTCTCTCCCCCCTGAACCCCTCCTGCGAAAGCCGTCTGCAGTATCACCGAGATGGGCAGGTAGCGGGCACCGACGACGTGGCCGATAAGACCATCAGGCGCCTCAATCTGAATCATACCGATTTGCAAACGGACCGGCGGGTGGCTTTCGAAACGGCGGGGTTGGTCCCCAAAAGAGGCTCCCGTCCCGGAAAACCGCTCATGAAAACCCCATTGGAAGCCCGGCGTTTCGCCCAAAAAGTCATTGATCCGAACCAGGGTGAACTGCCGCCCTTCTGCCAGGCCCTGTTCCAGGTTGCCGGGCAGCGCGCCGCACAGGGAGGAGTCTGACCCATGCCCCACTATCTGGTTACCGGCGGTTGCGGATTCATCGGTTCTCATCTGGTCGAGGCGCTGCTGGCGGCGGGGCATCGGGTGCGGGTGTTGGACGATCTCTCCACCGGCAAGCTGGAAAACCTCCCGCCGGGGGTGGATTTCCGGCGCGGCGACGTGGCCGAGGAGGCCGATGTGGCGCGCGCCATGGAGGAGGTGGAGGGCTGTTTTCATCTGGCGGCCATCAGCTCCGTGGCCCGCTCCAACGAAGCCTGGTTCGAAACCCATCGCGTCAATCTGGGCGGGGCCATTCGCGTTTTCGAGGCGGCCAAACGCTGCGGCGGCCTGCCGGTGGTCTACGCCTCCTCCGCCTCGCTCTACGGCAACGCCGGGCCGCTGCCCCTCTCCGAAACCACTCTGCCGCGCCCGCTGACCGCTTACGGGGCCGACAAGTTCGGCTGCGAACTGCACGCCCGGGCCGCCAGCCATGTTCACGGCGTGCCCACCGTCGGCTTCCGCTTCTTCAACGTCTACGGTCCCCGGCAGGATCCGCGTTCGCCTTACTCCGGCGTCATCTCCATCTTCATCGACCGGCTGCTGAACGATCAGGTCCTGATGATCCACGGCGACGGCCAACAGGTGCGGGATTACGTCTACGTCGGCGATGTGGTGCGCTTCCTCCTGGCGGGCATGAAACGGGCTCCCCGCGAGGCGGAAGTCTACAACGTCTGCTCCGGACACGGCGTCTCCCTGTTGGAACTGATCGCCACCCTGGGGGAGGTCAGCGGCCTGACCCCCCGCACCGTAAACGTCGCCCCCCGTCCCGGCGACATTCGCGCCTCCATCGGCGACCCCACCCTGGGGCGGACCACCCTGGGCCTTACCTGCCAAACCCCCATGTCCGTCGGGCTGAAGGATACTTGGGAAGCGTTGCGGGGGAGGGCCCTATCAGCCCCATGAAAACCGGTCGGACCGCACCACAAGCGAATGAAACGCTCGCCTCGTTGGTCAATTCACTGATAAGTAACCAGCGGGAAACGTCATGGGTCGAGTTCAAGGTGAACAATGCCAATCCGAAAGAGATTGGTGAATACCTCTCTGCATTGTCCAATGCGGCCGCCTTGTCAGAAAAACCGTATGGATATCTTGTTTGGGGGGTTGATGATGCCACCCATGAGGTCATCGGCACGACCTTTATTCCCGAAGAAGCTCGAAACGGCAACGAGGAATTGCGTGTTTGGCTGGCACGCATGCTCAACCCCCGGTTGGTTTTCACCTTTCATCGCTTCCAAATGGGCGGAAAAGAGGTTGTCCTGCTGGAAGTTCCGTCTGCCAAGAATCAACCTACACAGTTTGCTGGGGATGAATTTATTCGCATCGGATCTTCCAAGAAACCGCTGAAAGGGTATCCTGAATACGAGCGCGATCTTTGGCGCTTGTTCGATCGAAAGCCTTTCGAAACGGGTATTGCCCTCGAAAACCTGGCTGAATCAGATGTTTTGAGCCTTTTGGATTTTCCCGCTTTTTTCGAAATGCTCCAGCAGCCTTTGCCTTCCGACACCCAACGGATTCTGCATCGGTTGAATGCCGAAAATATGACGATTGCCAATGCTGCGGGAGGATTGGATGTGACCAACCTCGGCGCCATTCTGTTTGCCAAGAAATTGAAGGATTTTGGCCGACTGGCCCGAAAAGCCCTGCGCGTTGTGGTCTACGAGGGGTCGGGACGCATTCAAACCGTGCGTGAGCAGGAGGGGCAAAAAGTCTATGCCTCGGGTTTTGAAGGGCTGCTCGAATTTGTCAGAACCCTGTTGCCTCGAAATGAGGTGATCGGCAAAGCCTTGCGTCAGGACGTGCCGATGTATCCGGATCTCGCCATTCGGGAGTTGGTCGCCAACGCTCTGATTCACCAGGATTTCTCGGTGACGGGTTCGGGACCGATGGTCGAGATCTTTTCGGATCGTATGGAAATCACCAATCCCGGATACCCCCTGGTGAGTACGGACCGTTTTCTGGACAGCCCGCCGCGATCCCGTAATGAAGCCTTGGCTGCTTTCATGCGTCGCATCGGGGTTTGCGAAGAGCGTGGCAGCGGGGTGGACAAGGTCGTCTCCGAAATGGAACGGTATCAGTTGCCCGCTCCCCGTTTCGAAACCCCGGAAGGATCCCCCCGAGCCACTCTGTTTGCCCATAAACCCTTTAGCGATATGGATTCCCGCGAACGGGTTCATGCCTGTTACCTTCACGCCTGCCTGCGGTATACTCAAAATAATCCTATGACGAACGGCAGTTTGCGAGAGCGTTTTGGCATCGCCGCCCATAACAGTGCAACCGCTTCCCGGATAATCCGAGACGCCATAGAGGCCGAAAAAATCAAACCACTGAACCCGGAGCAGGCCAAGAAAAATTCCCGGTATCTGCCTTGGTGGGCCTGAATTATTATTACCATTTCCGGAGGTCGAATTTATTTGATCACGTCACGCAAAACAGGGCGAAAACAGGATCAAATACGGCGGAATACGCTCCAATGATCTTGTAAAACAAATAGTTGAATGAATTGCTCCCCTGCCGGATTTATTTGATGGGTATTTGATGCTCCGCCTTCGGTGGGGTTATGCCTTGAGCGTCACCTCCACCACGCTGATGTCGTCGGTCTGTTCCTTGCTGGCGCGGAAGGCTTCCAGGAAGAGGCGCAGTTTCTCCAGTTCCTCCCCGTTGCGCAGTACTTGTCCCATCACCTGTTCCAGGGCGTCCTGGCCCAGGCGTTCGCCCTCCGGGTCCATCAGGTCGGCCACGCCGTCGGAATAGAGCAGAACCTTGTCGCCCGGATGCAGCAGAACCACGTCGGCCTCGTAGCTCTCCTCCTTCAACACCCCGCACGGCAGGTAACGCGACGGAAGGCGTTCATGCACCGTGCTGCCGCGAAACAGCAGCACCTCCGGCATGCTGCAGTTCCACAGGGCCAGGTGGCCCGTGGTCTCGTCCATCTCCAGAAAAATGCCCGCCATGAACATCCCCGTGGGCATTTTGCGGTTCAATTGCTCGTTGATCTCCGTCAGAAGGGTGGCCATGGGCAGCCCTTTGGCGGTCATGGCGTAGAAGATGTCCGAGACCAGCGGGCCGCCCAAGGCGGCGGTCAGTCCGTGGCCGGTGAAATCGCCCAGCATGACGTGCCAGCGACCGTCTTCCCGGCGGGCCGAAAGCAGCAGGTCGCCGGCGGTCTTTTCCACCGGCGCCAGCAGATAACGCAGGCCCCGCGCGTCGAAATGGGGTGAGGTGCGCATGCGGGTGATGACCTCTTCGATGAACTCCCGTTCGTAGGCCATGCGGTCCCGCTGACGGCGCACCTCTTCTTCCATGCGCACCCGCTGGGTGACGTTCTCCTTGAAAAGCAGCACGCCGCCGATCTCCCCCCGGTTTTGCCGCCAGGGAAAGGCCTCCCAGGTGATGTATTCCGTTTCGCCCGACTCGGTGACGAAGGGTTCGGCCTCCTGACGTTCCCATTTGCCTTGCAAGGCGCGTTGGAAGATCTCCTGCCAGCGTTCCGGGAGGTTGCGCACCAGCTCGAAATGGCTTTGACCGCGAGCCTGGTTGGCATCGAGGTTGTGGTCGTCCAGCCAGCGGTGCGAGGCCTGGAGATAGCGCAGGCCCTGATCGAACAGGGCCGTGGCCACCGGGACATGCCGCATCAGCAGGCCGATCTGTTCCAGATGACGCCGCTTTTCCAGGACGGCTCTCAACTTGACCAGGACAAGGATGTAAAGCAGCACCATCAACAGGCCGTTTTCCAGAAAGTGTTCGATATATTCGGCCTGATCGGTGAAATAGGGGCGCAGCAGACCCACCTGCAGTTCCGGGGCGTTGTCCAGGGCTATCAGTTCCCCGAAATGGCGACGTTTGGCTCCCAGAAGACCCTGATGGGGCAGGGTGGACACCTGGTCCGGAGGGAGGGGTTCTTCCCAACGCAACCAGCCTTCCGCATCCCGGCTCAAGGGCGCTCCGCTCTCCGTTGTGGCCTTCAAGGGGAATTTGCGGGCTTTTTCGATGGCCTGCCGTTCGCTTTCGTTCAGGGAGCGGGTGGGGGAGAGGTGCAGGGCCGGGTGGTTGGCCGCAAAGGTGATGCCGTTTTCTTCCACCAGCATGCGAATGGCACGTTGGGGGGCATCCAGCTGGGTTGGGGGCAACAGGATTTCGGCGGGGTATTTGACGGCCACCACGCCCACCACTTCCCGTTGGTCGTTTTCCACGGGTTGGCCCAGATAGAGCCCCACCACGTTGGAGGTGACGCCCTGGGCCACGTAGAGGCCGGGTCGTCTTTGCAACGCATTCTGAAAATAGGGGCGAAAACCGTAGTTCTTGCCCACGAATGAGCCGGGTTCGTCGGCGTTGCTGGAGGCCACGGTGGTGCCTTCGGCGTCCATCAGGTAGACCACGTCGGCTTTGATCAGGTGGGCGTAGTCCGACAGATAGCGATTGAGTTCTTCCGGCGGGTTCGCACGGGCGGCGAAGGAGCGCACCGTGTTTTGCCGGGCGAGGATGCGTACCGGCAGGGTCAGGGAGGCCAGGGTGGTTTCCGCCTGATGTTTGAATTGCAGGGCCTGGAGATGGGTCTCCTCCCGGAGTTCCGAGAGCAGCCATTGTCGGGTCAGGAGATGGCTGACGGCAACGAGAAGGATACCGAGCAGGAGCAGGCCGGTCAGGCGGAGCAGGGAGAGCAGGGCGTTCATACCGGCAGGGCCTCGTTGCAGCCCGGAACGGAAGGAGTCCGGAAGGGGGGTATCCTTGCCGATCAGGGGGAGGTCGTCAACAAAAAAAATAAGGCCGGGAAAAGAGCAGGTACCTGGGAAAGCCTCGTGTTTCCATTCATACGGGGGTCCGGGGGGGATTATCCCCCACGGCGGGGTTTGGGGCGGAGCCCCAAGGTGTTGACGTGGCCGTAGCGGTCCGCAGCATCAAGATTAGGGCACTAAATTTATCACCCGCACGATCCGGACGTCCCGCTGCGGACCGCGGGGGGGCAAGGGGGGGCCTCATCCCCCCATCTTTTTTAGCGGACGCACCGCCCGAAAGGAACCGGGTGACCTGACCGATACGTTCGCTCCATCGCCGTTCTCACCTCGCACCCTTCGGGAGCAGGGCAAAGTACTCCGCACCCGGTAGGCAAAGCGAGCGTTGTTTCAACCTGGCGTTTGACAGTTCGGCGCGTTCAAGGATGGGGGGATGAGGCCCCCCCTTGCCCCCCCGCGGTCCGCAGCGGGTTGTCCGGATCGTGCAGGTGGTGGCTTGCTACGCTATCCTTGAGGCTGCGGACCGCGACGTCCACGTCAACACCTCGGGGCGCTGCCCCGAACCCCGCCGGGGGGGATAATCCCCCCCGGACCCCCGTATGAATGAACGGATGATACGGCTGAAGCCTCCCCGTCCCGTATTTATCGTGACCTATCGTTTGACGTGAGGCGGGTCTTCGTGATCGGGATTCTCCATGCGGAACAAGCCCAAGACGTAGTTCAGCTCCTCCGTGACATTGGCGATGTCCTGCGCATGCTGATTGAGCTGATTGGAAATGCGGGCCATCACCTCGGAAGAGCGTTTGACCTCCCCCATCGAATCCTGCAACGCCGCCGCGCCATGGGTCGCCTCGGTCATGTTGTGGGCAATGGCCACATTGCCGGCAAACGCCTCCTCCACACTGCCCGACATGGAGGTGATGTTCTCGGAAGCCTGGGAAACATTGCTGTTGACCTCCCCGATGGCTCGCGAAATCTCCCCCATGCGTTGGGTGATCTCATTGATTCGCGCCGTGGAATCGGTCACCTTGCCCGTGACATCCCGTGTCTCCCGCGCCACGTCGCCGATCGATTGACCGATCTGCCCGACCGTGGCCGATTGATGGTCCACCGCCAGAAGAATCTCCGCATTGGCCTGGGTGATGCGCTCGATGGTCCGGGTCACGGAACGGGTGCCCTCGGCAACCTCGCCGGTGGAGGTCTGAATCTCGTCGATGCGCTCCGAAATCATCTGCGTGGCCTGACCGGTCTGCCGGGCCAACTCCTTGACCTCGTCAGCCACCACCGCGAAGCCCTTGCCGGCTTCGCCGGCACCCGCCGCCTCGATGGAGGCGTTGAGCGCCAACATGTTGGTCTGCTCCGAAATGTCGTTGATCAGCTCCAGAACCTTGCCGATCTCTTTGGCGGAAGCGGCCAGCCGTTCCATGAGTTCCTGATTGCTCTGGGCATGACGATTGGCCCGCCCCGACTCGTCACTGGCGGCCTGACACTGACGACGCACCTTCTCCAGGGAAGAGGTCATGCGTTCCACGGCATTGGCCACCGTGGCGATGTTCTCGCTGGCCCCGGCAGCGAAGGCCTGCACATCCCCCATGATCTCGCTGGCCTGCTCCGTGGCGCTGAAAACCGACTGCAGATTGCCCGTGGCCTCCTCGGAAACCTCCGAAATGACGTTCATGCTCACACTGGCCTCACGGGCCGTGTTGGAGATGACGTTCATGCTGCGATTGGCCTCTTCCGTGGCCTTGGAAATGGTCTCCATGCTGCCGGTCACCCGTGCGGTGGAGGTCACCACCACGGCGGCCTGATGGTTCAACCCCTCGGCGTTGCGAATCATGTCGGAAGCGGCCTGGGACAGCTCCCGCGAGATATCCTGCAGCGTGCCGCTGTTGACTTCGACCTGACGCAACACCTGGGTGATGTTGGCGGCCATCTTGTTGAGGGCCTGATCCAGACCGGTGGCGGAGCGGCCATCCCGACCGAAAACGGTGAGGTCACCTTCCATGAAGTTGCGCGCCAGATTGGCCAGATTGCCGGGATCGTCCCCCAGAAGTTCGACCACGTTGCGGGTGATGAAATAGGCGATGCCGACCGATGCCCCGGAGACCAGAATCAACAGCAGCAGGCTCCACAGCCGTCCTGTGCGCAACTCCTCGGCATGGTGGGTCACCATCTCCTGTTCGACGGACAAAGCCGCCTCGATGGTGGCTTGCAGAGCCTCGGCGGTGGCGCTGCGCGCCTCCTGGAAGCGACGGTCCACCTGAGCCATGCGGGCGGTTGCCGAACGGGGATCGCTTTCGAGCAGGGAGCAGACCTTGTCGGCCAGATCGAGCTGTTCGGCGAAGGCCTGATGAAAACGGTTGGCCTGTTCTTTTTCGCCGCTGAGTTCCGTGGCCGCCTGAATCACGGCTTTGTCGGTATCCACGCTGCGGCGGAGTTTTTCCACCGCTTCCCGAGCCGGGGCGGCTTGTCCCTGGAACACCGCACCGGCGACGGTGGGGTACAACTCCGCCGTTTTGCGGCTGATGGCCTGCATGGCCTTCAGATCGAGGGTCTTGCGTCCCACCTCGTCGCGGTCATCGGCGAGAATACCCAGGCGCAACGCCTGAATCAGACCGAACAGAACCACCATGACGACAATGGCCGTGAAGCCGAAGTGGAGTTTCTTTTTGACGGTCAGGCGGTTCCACCACTCCAAAGTCGATTCTCCATTCAAGGCTGGATGGTTTGCCTATTTGACGTTCTTCTTATCATGTCTCGTCGTGCAGCACCAGTTCCTGAGCATGAAATGTGCCGTCTTGATATAAAAAACCGCGCAAATCCAGGCAGCCTTGGGTATTCAGCGAGCAGATCAGGTGCAACAGACCGGGATGATTGTCTTCGGTCAGATCGGTCGGGGAGGGCTCGGCGGGGCTGTTCGGGTGACTGTGACAGATGGCCACCACCTGCTTGCCCTCCTGACGGAACTGCCGCATCAGGGCGATCTGCGCCTGCGGATCGGCCAGATAACGGTCCTCCCGACCACTGATGTTGGGCAAAGGATGCCACTCGGTCAATTCGCCCGGACGCCCGCAGAGCAGAGCCACGCTCTCTCGCGGGGCGCAACGCTGGGCGTGGCCGAGAATACGGTTGACCAAAGGCCGGGGTATCTTCCAAACGCCGTCCAAAACACCACCTCCGCAGCTTTTTGCATGGCAACCGTGGACAATTGAGCCGGATCCCGCATATTAAATCAGGCGCGACGTTGATCCCACTTAAAAATTGCGACTGCTGCCATGAAAGCCTACCTGCAACGGCTCAATCCGGCCAAGGATATCATTTGGTACTATTCCCTCCAGATACAACGGGACCTCTTCGGTCATTGGAGGGTGTTGCGGGAATGGGGAAAGGCGGGATCCCCCGGTACGTTGCGTGCGGAACCCTTCAGTTGTTATGAAGACGCCCTGCTCTCTTTTCAGTCCTGGCGGACCGAACTGGTGCAGAAGGGGTATCAGGTCGTCATGCAGGAGGGGTTGTCGCCGGCCATGGCCAAATCGATTGCTGCCGAAGGTGAGCCGAATGAAGATTCTTCATGAGATTGTGGAAACCGGGCCCTTGCAGGTCAACACCCAGATTCTGATGCGGGAAGATCGGGACGACGCGGTGCTGATCGATCCGGGCGGGGATGCCGGGCAACTGCTCAAGATACTGGAACGGGCCGGGCGCAAATTGACCCATATCGTCAACACCCACGGCCATTTCGACCATATCGGCGCGGTGGGCGCTCTGCAGGAGAAGACCGGCTGCCACTTCTGGATACACGAGGCGGATCGTTTCCTGGTGGATGCGGCGCCGCGTCAGGCGGCCATGTGGGGCTTGTCCTTCGGCAAGACGCCGCGCATCGATCGCGCCCTGCAACCCGGAGAGACCCTCGACGTGGCCGGCATCGCCCTGCAGGTGATCCACACGCCGGGTCACACCCCCGGCGGCGTCTGCCTGCGCTGGGGCAACGACATGGCGGTGGGCGACACCCTTTTCGCCGGCTCCATCGGTCGCACCGACCTGCCCGGCGGCCACCACCAGACCCTGCTCAACGCCATCCGCCACCAGCTGCTGACCCTCGACGACAGCGTGGTCTGCCATCCGGGCCACGGCCCCTCCACCACCATCGGCGCGGAACGGCGGGGCAATCCGTTTTTGGGGTAGGGGTCAGGGGGCGAACTCAGAGCGGAATTTTCACCGAATCCTCGGCCAATTCGACACCGGTGGTGATGGTGGAACGATCCGTTTCCAGGGAGGCTTCCTTGGTGATCGGTCCCTTGTTGGGTTCGACCGTCAGCCAGCGCTTGATTTGTTCATGGTGTTCCGGGGGCTTGCTTGTGGTCAGGACCGGGTCGGAAGAGTCACTTACGATATAGGGCAGCGTCAACAGGAATGGATTATTAACATCCTTAACGAATTCGGTTATCAGCTCGATACCGTGTTGCGGTTGAACCTGTTGTGAATTGATGATGGTGTTCTCGCATTTTTCCAGGGGGTAGGGGTTAAGATTTGTTCGCGTGGCATCCAACCAAAATACCGGATACAGATTTCCTTCCATTACCCCTTTCAGCTCCTTTCGTCCCATGTAATGCAGCGACAGGTCCGGCAGAGCGGGCGCCTCCGGGGAGCATTGCCGATACGTCATTACACTGGCCAGGATATAAGCCAACTCCAGGGATATGGGCATCTGACGCCGGTTAGCCAGACTTCCCAGACGGAAGCCGATATCCATGGAAGGTCCGATGAAATCGAGGATGACATCGTCCCGGTTTTCCGAGTCCCAATAGGCTTTGACCCTTTGCAACATGGAAGCTTCCGGGTCCGGTAACGATTCATCCTGCGCCATGTTTTGGGTGTGGGCGTTGCGTTGCAGCGCCACTTCGCAATTGATGACCGGGAAACCGGCGACCCAGGCGTACATTTTGACATCCAGTTGAATCTTCGTGTCTTTGTACTGCTGCTTCAGTTGTTCTCGAAAGGTTTCAGCCGTTTGGATCCAGGCTTTGATAGCGTAATAGACCTGGTAGCTGTGGGTAATCGTTTGGCAATAAATCAGTTCATCGCCCAAGGCTTTCCAGAAATGCAGGGGGTCGAATAGCCGGTTGTATTCGGGAAGATTGACTTTTAGTTTAACTTCGAATCGTTGCCAAATTTTGGCGATTGTCTGTTGAACTTCTTGATAAAAAAACTGGATCGGATTGCGCCAGGTCCAGGCGGGGTCGCTGCCGGTTCCCTTCAAGTCACGTTGTTTGATGGCGGTCGAACCGATCAGGTCGATGCTGAGAAACAGTCTGAGGCGCGGCTGCAGATAGGTGGGGACGGGGGGATGGTTTGAGAACGCGCCCTGGGCGGGGTCACTCATCCGGGATCAGTCCCAGGGATTTGGCGCGCACGGTTGCAGCCCGCATCGACACGCCGAACCGGTTGGCCACATAGTAGGTATCGCCATTTTCCTGATTCCACGCGGTTCTGAAATCCTCTTCCGGCATGAGAAACCCCGCCGCGAACCAGTTGGCCTCCGATTCGCCACGTCCCCCGCCATCCCGGTTGAAGGCTTTTGGTCCGAGCGATTTGTTCTCCGCCTGAGAGGGCATCACATAGTGCAAAACGTAGTGTCCCAGTTCATGGGCCACGGTGAAGCGATCCCGGCTGGCGCTGGTATTGTGGGATATTTTGATGGTGAACTTCTTGAGATCATCGATGATGATCGAGCCGCTGTCGCTGCTGACCAATTCCCAGGGAGGGACATAGTCGATGGTTCCTCCGGCCTTCCGCAAGGCGGCATCGATATCGCCGTTGGGGATATAGCCCAGCTGCCGGGCGATGGACGTGCCCAGGCGCTCAATGCTTTTGCGGGAATAGTTGGTTTCCGGAACGGGGTCCACCATGTCGAGAATCCCCTCGTTTTACTTTGAAGTGAGCGGTTCCTGCCAACGTAACGGAACAACGCTAGCATAATCGGATCAAAATCGCAATATTCGAGGTGTATTCGGGTACATATTTGTTGTGGCACGTCTTGATATGATTTGAGTTGTTGATAATGGCATCAACCAAGGGGAAATGACTCCCCTTGGTTGATGGGTGCAGGGTTCAGTGGACTTTGACGGCGATGGCGCGGGGTTTGGCTTCCTCTTTTTTGGGCAGGACGATTTCCAGAACGCCGTCGCGGTAGGTGGCCGAGATGTTCTCCACGTCCGCGGTGTTGGGGATGCGGAAGGAGCGGGAGAAGCGTCCGAAGCTGCGTTCCACGCGGCGATAGGTCTCATCCTTGATCTCCTGGGAGGCGTGCCGTTCCCCGGAGAGGGTCAGCAGGCCGTTGTCCAGTTCGACCTTGATCTCCTTCTGGTCCATGCCCGGCAGATCGGCCTGGAGGGTGATACGATCCTGTTCCTCCGTGATGTCGACGCGCACATCCCAGCCTCCGGTGTCGATGGGGCTGTTGCTCAGGGGATCGAAGAGGCGGGAGAGTTCCTGGTTCAGGGTGCGCATGGAGCGGAGCATGGGGTCGTAGTGCATGATGTTCATTTGAGGATCTCCTGCTTGTCGGATGGAGTGTGATGCCTTTGACAAGCTGGATATGGGGGCGGGGGAGGGGGATCGCAAGGTGGTGGGGGAATTTTTTTCGGTGTCGGCTCAGTCATACGGGGGTTCGGGGGGGATAATCCCCCACGGACCCCCGTATTTCTGAACGGATACGATTTGTTGCCGCCAACGTCTTGTTCGCCTACATCGCCTCCAGCAGGGCTTTGGCCTTTTCGTCACCCTGATCCGCTGCCTTGCGCAGCCATTTAATCGCTTCCGAAGGATCCCGAGCCACACCCCGACCCTGTTTATACATCGTCCCCAGTTCACGTTGCGCCCCGGCGTATCCCTGATCGGCCGCCTTGCGCACCCATTGCACGGCCAGCTTGAGATCCTGTGGAACACCCTTGCCTTTGGCATACATGCGGCCCAGGTTGGTTTGTGCCTCGGCCTCCCCCTGATCCGCCGCCTTGCGGTACCACTTTACCGCCATCTCCTCATCCTGCGGCACCCCTTTGCCAACTTCGTACATCACCCCCAGACCGTTCTGCGCTTCGGCCTCCCCCTGATCAGCGGCCTTGCGGAACCAGTTGACCGCTTCCTTGTCATCTTTGGGCACCCCTCTCCCGATCTCGTACATCACCCCAAGGCTGTACTGCGCCTTGGCCTCCCCCTGATCCGCCGCTTTGCGGTACCACACCACCGCTTCCGCATCATCCTGGGCCACGCCTTTGCCGCCTTCGTACATCAGACCCAGCGTGCTTTGCGCCCTGGCATTGCCTTGATCCGCCGCCTTGCGGTACCAGGCGACGGCCTCCCTGTCATCCTTCGCCACGCCGTTGCCCATATGGTACATCCAGCCCAGGTTGTACTGTGCCTCGGCATACCCCTGCTCGGCGGCCTTGCGGTACCAGACGACGGCCTCCTTGTCATCCTTCGACACCCCTTGGCCGTTTTCGTACATCCGCCCCAGGCTGTCCTGTGACCGGGTGTCCCCCTGCTCGGCGGCCTTGCGGTACCAGGTGACGGCTTCCTTGTCATCCCGCGGAACGCCTTTGCCTCTCTGGTAGGCCCTGCCCAGGCCGTATTGGGCCTTGGCCTCCCCCTGCTCGGCGGCCTTGCGATTCCAGGCGACGGCCTCCTTGTCGTCCTGCGTCACCCCTTTGCCGAACTCGTACATCAGGCCCAGGTTGTATTGCGCCGGGGCAAATTCCTGCTCGGCTGCCTTGCGGTACCAGGCTATGGCTTCCCCGTCACTCTGCGGCAGGCCTTTGCCGAGTTGATACATCAAGCCCAGAATGTGTTGTGCCTTGGCATATCCCTGCTCGGCGGCCTTGCGATACCAGGAGACCGCCTCACCATCATCCTGCGCCACGCCTTTGCCATTGCCGATCATCCAGCCCAGGTTGTATTGAGCCTCCGCATGGCCTTGTTCGGCAGCCTTGCGATACCAGGAGGCCGCCTCACCATCATCCTGCGCAACACCCTTGCCACTGTGGAACATCCGTCCCAGGTGGTTCTGCGCCTCGGCATACCCCTGATCGGCGGCTTTGCGGAACCAGGCGAGGGCCTCACTGTCATCCTGCGGCACCCCTTTGCCCCTTTGGCACATCCAGCCCAGGTTGTATTGGGCCTCCGCATGGCCTTGTTCGGCGGCCTTGCGGTACCAGGCGAGCGCCTCACCATCATCCTTCGCAACACCTTTGCCACTGAGGAACATCCGTCCCAGGTGGTTCTGCGCCTCGGCATACCCCTGATCGGCGGCCTTGCGGTACCAGGCGAAGGCCTCCTTGTCGTCCCGGTTTACGCCTTTGCCGTTTTCGTACATCCAGCCCAGGTTGTTTTGGGCGAAGTCACTACCCTGTTCCGCCACTTTGCGGAGCCAGATGACCGCTTCCTTGTCGTCTTGCGCCACACCCTCGCCGTGGTGGTATACCTGACTCAGAACCAATTGCGCCCTGGCATTCCCTTGCTCCGCAGCCTTGCGTAACCAGATGACCGCTTCCCCGGCGTCTTGCGGCACGACTTTGCCGAATCCGTATAGCAGCCCCAGTTCGGTTTGTGCCTCGGCATGCCCCTGCTCGGCAGCTTTGCGGTACCAGACGAGGGCCTCCTTGTCATCCTGGGCCACGCCTTGGCCCTTTTGGTACATCCGGCCCAGGTTGCTTTGCGCCGCGGCATGCCCCTGCTCGGCGGCCTTGCGATACCAGACGACCGCCTCACTGAAATTCTGCGGTACCCCTTTGCCGTTTTCCAACATCATGCCCAAGTTGTTTTGGGCGCTGGCAAGCCCCTGCTCGGCGGCCTTGCGGTACCAGGTGAGGGCCTCGTTGTCATTCTGTGGTACCCCTTTGCCTTCCTGGTACATCCAGCCCAGGTTGTTTTGGGCTTTGGCATGCCCCTGTCCGGCGGCTTTGCGGTACCAGGTGAGGGCCTCGTTGTCATTCTGTGGCACCCCTTTGCCTTCCTGGTACATCGCGCCCAGGTTGTTTTGAGCTTGAACAAACCCCTGCTCGGCGGCCTTGCGGAACCAGGTGGCCGCCTCCTTATCGTCCTGCGGTACGCCGGAGCCGTTTTGCAACATCACGCCCAGGTTGATTTGGGCAGGACCAAGACCCTGCTCGGCAGCCTTGCGGTACCAGGCGAGGGCCTCTTTGTCGTCCTTCGGCACGCCTTTGCCGTTTTGGTTCATCCAGCCCAGGTTGATTTGGGCAGGACCAAGACCCTGTTCGGCAGCCTTGCGGTACCAGTTGACCGCTTCCGCATCATCCTGCGCCACGCCGTTGCCACTGCGGTACATCCGGCCCAGGTTGTTCTGTGCCTCGGCATACCCTTGCCTGGCGGCCTTGCGGTACCAGGTTGCCGCCTCTTTGTCGTCCTGCGGCACACCTTGGCCGCTTTGGTACATCTCGCCCAGGTTGTTTTGAGCGTAGACGTTGCCCTGTTCGGCAGCCTTGCGGTACCAGTTGACCGCTTCCGCATCATCCTGCGCCA
>JADGAQ010000030.1:0-2887 GCA_015231925.1 Magnetococcales bacterium | reverse complement strand
GTTGCCACTGCGGTACATCCGGCCCAGGTTGTTCTGTGCCTCGGCATACCCTTGCTCGGCGGCCTTGCGGTACCAGGTTGCCGCCTCTTTGTCGTCCTGCGGCACGCCTTGGCCGTTTTGGTGCATCCAGCCCAGGTTGTTTTGTGACTTGGCCTCCCCTTGCTCGGCGGCCTTGCGGTACCAAGTGGCCGCCTCTTTATAGTCCTGCGGTACGCCGTGCCCGTTTTGCAACATCACGCCCAGGTTATTCTGGGCACTGGACTCCTCTAGCTCGGCGGCCTTCCGGAACCAGGCGACCGCCTCGGTATCATCCTTCGGCACCCCTTTGCCGAATTGGTACATCACACCCAGATTGTTTTGTGCTTTGGCCTCCCCCTGCTCGGCGGCCTTACGGAACCAAGTGAGGGCTTCGTTGTCATCCTGTGCCACTCCCTTGCCGTAATGGTACATCAGGCCCAGATGGTATTGCGCCTTGGATTCACCCTGCTCCGCAGCCTTGCGGTACCAGGCGAGGGCTTCGTTGTCATCCTGCGGCACCACCTTGCCGGATTGATACATCCGGCCCAGATGGTATTGCGCCGTGGCCTCCCCCTGCTCGGCGGCCTTGAGGTACCAGGTGAGGGCCTCGTTGTCATCCTGCGGCACCCCCTTGCCGTATTCATACATCCAGCCCAGGTTGACTTGTGCTTTGGCCGCACCCTGCTCCGCAGCCTTGCGGAACAAGTTGACCGCCTCGGTGTCATCCTTCGGCACGCCTTCGCCGTATTGGTACATCTTGCCCAGGTTGAATTGTGACCAGGCCTCCCCCTGCTCGGCGCTCTTGCGGTACCAGTTGACCGCCTCCGTCGCATCCTTCGGCACACCTTGGCCAAATTCGTACATCAAGGCCAAGTGGCCTTGTGCGCTGGCCTGCCCCTGCTCGGCAGCCTTGCGGTACCAGTAGACTGCCTCCTTGTCATCCTTCGGCACACCGTGACCGCTTTCGTACATCAGTCCAAGATTGTGTTGGGCACTGGCTTTCCCGAGCTCCGCAGCCTTGCGATACCAGTTGACCGCCTCCTTGACATCCTTCGGCACGCCTTGGCCGTGGTTGTACATGACTCCCAGGTTGTTTTGTGCCCTGGTCTCTCCCTGCTCGGCGGCCTTTCGATACCAGTTGGCCGCCTCCTTGTCATCCTGCGGCACGCCGCTGCCGTCCTGGTACATCTTGCCCAGGTAGAATTGGGCGCTGGCATATCCCTGTTCAGCGGCCTTGCGGTACCAGTTGACCGCCTCCTTGTCATCCTGCGGCACCCCGTTGCCGAATTGGTACATCCAGCCCAGATTGCTCTGTGCGCTGGCCTTCCCCTGCTCGGCGGCCTTGCGGAACCACGAAACCGCCTCCGTGTCATCCTTCGGCACGCCGTTGCCGTTGTGATACATCCTGCCCAGATAGTCTTGTGCCCCGACCTCCCCCTGCTCGGCGGCCTTGCGGTACCAGTTGACCGCCTCCATGTCATCCTGCGGCACCCCTTTGCCGGATTGGTACATCCAGCCCAGAGCGAATTGAGCGCCGGGTTCACCCTGCTCGGCAGCTTTGCGGAACCAATCGACCGCTTCCCCGTCATTCTGCGGTACGCCTTTTCCCAATTGGTACATCAGGCCCAGGGCGTATTGAGCTCCGGAAAGATTCTGCTCGGCGGCCTTGCGGTACCAATTGACGGCTTCCGTGTCATCCTGCGGCACGCCTCTGCCTTTGCGGTACATCCAGCCCAGATTGTCTTGGGCGTTGGCATAATCCTGC
Source organism: Magnetococcales bacterium (assembly GCA_015231925.1). Lineage (NCBI taxonomy): Bacteria > Pseudomonadati > Pseudomonadota > Magnetococcia > Magnetococcales > Magnetococcales bacterium. The sequence continues at coordinate 1,104 of JADGAQ010000030.1, read as the reverse complement.
TCGGCCGCCTTGCGGTACCAATTGACCGCTTCGATGTGATCCTGCGGCACACCTTTGCCTTTTTGATACATCCACCCCAGATTGTCTTGTGCGCTGGCATAACCCTGCTCGGCGGCCTTGCGGTACCAATTGACGGCTTCCGTGTCATCCTGCGGCACGCCTCTGCCTTTGCGGTACATCCAGCCCAGGTTGTTTTGTGCTTTGGCATAACCCTGTTCGGCGGCCTTGCGATACCATTCCACCGCCTCCGTGTCATCCTGCGGCACGCCTTTGCCGTATTGGTACATCCAGCCCAGGTGGTCTTGTGAGCCGGGATAACCCTGTTCGGCGGCCTTGCGGTACCACGCCACCGCCTCCGTGTCATCCTGCGGCACGCCATGGCCGTATTGGTACATCCAGCCCAGATTGTTTTGCGCCCGGGCGTCACCCTGATCGGCGGCCTTGCGGTACAGTGCCACGGCTTCCCGGTAATAGCGCTCGGCAATCGCCTGGTCTTTTTCCACGCCGCTGCCGGACTCGTACATTCTGCCAAGCGTGTGTTTGCCCCGGCCGTCCCCTTGTTCCGCAGCTTTCCGCAGCCACTTGATGGCCTCCTGATCATTCCGGGCAACCCCTTTGCCCATATGGTACATCCTGCCGATATCCGCCCGGGCTTCGGCATTGCCCTGTTCGGCCAGGGGGAGAAGCCGTTTGAAAGCCGTGTGGTAATCATTCCGTTCAAAGGCGCGCACGCCCTCTTCAAAATCGTCGGCCCGCAATAAGCCATCATGAATAAACAGGAACAGCGCAAGCAGGAGCGTTAAGAGGGGTTTCATGGTCCACCTTCAATCATACAATGTGTTTCCGGCAAACAATGCTAAACCGAATGATCTGCGCTGTTGCCTGTCCGGATCGGCTATCCGCGCAACATACCCAGTTTCCAACGGTAATTAAAGGGCTGGCTTGCAACAAAAGGAACGACGAACGGCTACATCTCACCGGCCTTGACATGAGAAGCACTTGAAGGTCGTCAAAGCCGGTCGGAACGAGGTGTGTTATGCCGTTTCTGTTTCATTTTTGCATTATTGCAGGGGTCTGGGGACCATCATGGTCCCCGGCAGGGGT
>JADGAQ010000029.1 GCA_015231925.1 Magnetococcales bacterium | reverse complement strand
TCGATTTTTCTGGTAGCGGGATTGGGGGGCATGAACCGCCGTTTCCAGGCGGAAAGGGTGTTGTTGACCGGGGTGGTTCTGGCGGCGGGCTGGGGGGCGCTGGTCGGCTTCCTGCTGGCCTTCAGCCCGGAGCAGGCCTTGCGGGGTATGCTGTTCTGGTTGATGGGGGACATGGCTTACGCCGAGACCCCGTGGCTCTCCTTGGGGGTCCTGTTTCTGGGGTTGGCCCTGGTCTGGCCGTGGCATCGCGCCATCGACCTCCTGACCCTTGGAGAGGGGCAGGCCGCCTCCCTGGGCGTCACGGTGGGAGCCCTGCGTCTGGGACTGTTCGTGGTGGCGGCGTTGCTGACCGCCCTGGCGGTGACCACCGCCGGCAGCGTGGGTTTCGTGGGTCTGGTGGTACCCCACGCCCTGCGGCTGGCGGGCTTGCGTCGGCACGGCCTGTTGCTGCCGGGGGCGGTTTTGGGTGGCGGGGTCTTGTTGCTGGCCGCCGATACCCTGGCCCGTACCCTCTGGGCCCCGCGTCAGATTCCGGTCGGGGTGGTGACCGCACTGGTGGGGGTGCCCCTCTTTCTGATCCTGATGCGTCGGGAGTTGCGTACATGACGCCGTTGCTCTCCACCCACAACCTCGATGTGCTGGTGGGTGAACAACCGGTCTGCCATCGTCTGGACATGCAGGTGCTGCCGGGGCAGCGTTGGGGTTTGATGGGTAGCAACGGCGTGGGCAAAACCACCCTGCTGCACACCCTGGCCGGATTGCGAGCCCCCCGGCAGGGCCGGATCCTGCTGCGCGGCGAGGCCCTGTCCCGCTGGTCCGCCCGCAAACGGGCCTGCCAGATGGGGCTGCTGACCCAGGGGGATGATTTCGGTTTCCCGCTGACGGTTTGGGAAACCGTGGCCATGGGGCGCTATCCGCACCAGTCGTTTTGGACGGGGGAGGCGGTGGATGACCAGCGCCGGGTGGAGGAGAGCCTGGCCGCTCTGGAGCTGTTGCCCCTGGCCAACCGCCTGCTGCACACCCTTTCGGGCGGGGAACGGCGTCGTACCGCCCTGGCCCGTCTTCTGGTGCAGGAGGCTCCCCTTCTCCTGCTGGACGAACCGGCCAACCATCTCGATCCCCGCCATCAACTGGCCACTCTGCAACTCCTGGATCGCTGGCTCGGGGAGCGGCAGGGGGCCAGCATTGCCGTTTTTCACGACGCCAACCTGGCGGCGCGCCACTGCGACCACCTGCTGCTGCTTTACGGTGGGGGCTTCCATCAACAGGGACCGCTTGCCGAGGTCTTGCAGGAAAGCAACCTGCAACGTCTGTTCGGACTGCCGGTGGTGCGGGTCAGCGATGGGGAGAGGGCGCTGTGGGGCGTGGCCTGAGGGTGGTGCTTGCGCTCCTTTCCGGACTGGCTGCGGCGCAGGCGGAAGAGATCACGGTTCACGACGACACGGGGCGGCAGGTCACATTGTCGGCCCCGGCGCGACGTATCGTCAGTCTGGCCCCCCATTTGACCGAGCTGCTGTATGCGGCTGGCGCGGGTGGCTCCATGGTGGGGGCGGTGGACTACAGCGATTATCCCCCCGAGGCGGCCCGTCTGCCACGGGTAGGCTCCCATGGCCGCTTTGATCTTGAGCGGCTGCTGGCTTTGCGCCCGGATCTGGTGGTGGGCTGGAGCAGCGGCAATGCGGGATTGAACGAGGGGCTGGCCCGGCGTCACGACATGGCGCTTTACATCTCGGAGCCCCGCCATCTGGAGGATATCGCCACCACCTTGCAGCGTCTGGGCCGACTGACGGGAAATGCCGATTCCGGGCGGCAGGCGGGGGAGGCCTTTTTGCGGAATTTGGAGGTTTTGCGCCGCAGCCATGCCGACAAACGGCCGGTGAGTCTTTTCTATCAGATGTGGGATATGCCGCTGATGACCCTGGGTGGGGGGCATATGGTCGGCGACGTGATTCGTCTCTGCGGCGGACGCAACATCTTCGAGGGGTTGCCCCAACTGGCGCCGCCCGTGGATCGGGAGGCGGTGCTGGCGGCGGATCCGGAGGTGATCGTCACCAGCGGCGTGGAGGGCGAGAGGCCGGTCTGGTTGGAGGCCTGGCGCAAATGGCCCTGGCTGAAGGCGGTCAAAAGGGAGCGGTTTCTGATCATCCATCCGGATCTGCTGCAGCGGCAGACGCCCCGCATCCAGGAAGGCGCCCGTTTGTTGTGCGCCTTCCTGGAGCAGGTGCGTCAGCAGGAATGAGTCGTTACATGCGCCACTCGGCTTCGAGGAAGAGATAACGACCGGGGCTGTTGTAGGTGGCCACGGTCTGATACGCCTTGTCGAAGAGGTTGCCCACGGTTCCCTTGAGAACCCAGCCCTCTCCGATGGGATATTCGCCGTGGAGATCCAGGGTGCCGTATCCGGCGATGCGGGTGGTGTTGGCCGCTTCGTCGAACGAGCTGCCCCGTTGCTTCAGATCCAGGGAGACCCGGCCTGCTCCTGCCGGGTGGGCCAGATGCAGGGAGCCCAGCCGCCCGGCGCGACGCGCCAGATCCTTGCCCGTGGTGCGGTTTTCCGCACTCAGAAAGGTCATTTCGGCGCGTCCTTCCCAGGCGGCCAGCTTGCCGCCCACTTCCACTTCGACGCCTTTCATGCGGGCACGGGAGACGTTGGAAGGTGGCCAGCCGTCGATCAGGTTGTTGACCCGGGTATCGAAGCCGCGCAACGACCAGGACCAGGAGGCCACCTCCCGTGACAGTCCCACTTCCCAGCTTTGGGAGGTCTCCGGCTGCAAGGCGGGGTTGCCACCGCCGAAACCGGTGTCGGGCCAGTAGAGCTGGTTGAAGGAGGGCGCTTTGAAGCCCGTGCCCCAACCCACGGTAGCCTTGAAATCGTAGGGCAGCCAATAGCCCCCGGCCAGATTCCAGGTCGAATGGTCCCCGAAAGCGTCGCTCTTGTCGAAACGTCCCCCCGCCTGCAGCTCGAAACGATCCCACTCCGCCAGATGTTGCAGAAAGAGGGCCTGGTTTTCCCGATCCTTGCTGGTGAAGGCGGTATCCGAAGAGACCTCTTCGCCTCGCCACTCCCCTCCCAGGGTCAGGGTTTGCCCGGGAAGGAGGGTGTAGTCGCTTTGCAGATTGAGGGAGTTGCGCAGGGTGGCCGCGCGGCTGCTGGAAACCAACGGCCCGTGAGAACCCAACTGGTCGCGGAACTGGCCCCCCTGGAGGGTCAGCTTCCAGGAGTCGGTCGGCTTGAGGCTGCCCTTGAGGCTGAGGGACTGCTGGACAAAATCGGAATGGTCGTAGCTGCCGTCGTACTCGTAGTCACCCTGGGTGCGGAAGAGGGAAAAGGCCAGATCACCCCGTTTGAAACGATGCCCCACCAGCAGGCTGGCCGACTGATCCTCGTAGCCGTCCGCATCCGGTTGATCGACGCCGAAGGGGCCCGGAACCGGCTGACGGGCATTGAAGCCCTTGGTGCCCTGATGGGAGGCGCCCACCTGCCAAAAAGTGTCGCCTTGGAATCCCCCGACGCGGGAGGAGACCTGGCGGGTTTGAAAGCTGCCCGCTCCGGCGGAGGCTTCGGCCTGGAAGGGTTTGTCCGGTTGTTTGGTGAAGATTTGCACCACCCCGCCGATGGCTTCCGAGCCGAAGAGGCTCGAACGGGGGCCTCGCACGATTTCGATGCGTTCCACCTGGGAGAGGGGCACCAGTTCCAGAGGTGTCGAGCCCACGGTTGCCGACCCCATGCGCACCCCGTCCAGCAGGAAAAGGGTCTGGTCGGAGTTGGCTCCGCGCATGAACAGGCTGGAGGCGCGACCCAGTCCGCCTTGTTGCACCACGTCCAGTCCCGCCCGTTGCCGCAGCAGATCCGGCAGGGAGTTGACCCCGGAGCGGGTGATGTCGTCCCGGGTGATCAGGGTGACGGCGGCGAGAGAGCGGGTCAGGGGTTGAGGGGTGCGGGTGGCGGTGACGACCACGGGAGCGACCTTGCCCACCGGAGCCTCGCCCGATTCGGCCAATCCGACCGCAGGCGCTGCGAAGGCTACCAGAAGGGAAAGCAGGGAAGACGTGTGACGCATGGGAACCTCTTTTCATCGCATTGGCCGCACCCGTCCGTGCGGCAAGCCGAAGGGATCGCGCCAGCGATGAAGAGGAGATCGGGATGCAAAAGAAACGGACATTCCGCCGACCGGAAGAGCCGCAGCCAGGCACCCCACGCTTCCCATCGCAGCGCGGTATGCAGGCGGCAGGCCGGTCTCCGGGCTTGCGAGCGGCGAAGGGGTTCGCCTGCGCACCGCCTTCCCATGGCATGACCACGGTGGCATGAAGGTGCGTTTTTGCGCGCTTACCGTTGCGGGGGCAGCGTCGGAATGGCGCTGAAAGTGATTTCAGCGCGTCACCGGACTTCCCGTTTCACTCCGGAACACGAATGGTTCCAGGAGCACCTGCCGCATGTGGCCCGAAGGGTAGGGGGCTGCGGGCGGACGTGTCAAGGGTTCATTCGAAGGGCAGGTGGGCCAGAAGGCGGGGAATGCGATGGGGGCCGAAACGGTCGATACGAAAACGCACCAGACAGGCGTAAGGCACCACCACTCGTGAGAGGTTTTCCAGGGGCATGCCCAGGTTGAGGGCCATGAGCAAACGGATGATGCCGCCGTGGGCCACGATGAGAATGGCCCGGTCGGCATAGTGCTGCAGCATTTCCTCCCAGGCCTGGCTGACCCGATGTTGCACGTCGAGCAGGGGTTCCCCCTCCGGGGGTGTGTTGTGCAGCGGGTCCAGCCAGAAGCGGGTCAGGCGTTCCCGGTCTCCGGCCAGGAGTTCGTCCCGGGTGCGACCTTCCCAGAGGCCGAAGCCCATCTCCTGGAAACGGGGTTCGCAATGGCAGGGAATGGCGCGTTTTTTTGCGATATTTTGCGCAAAATCGGCGCAACGCAGCAGGGGAGAGTGGAGGATCAGATCCCACCGGCACGGTACCGTGTCAATGGCGGAGAGCATTTGCTGCCAACCCAGGGGACTCAGAGGATGGTCCAGCGAGCCGCGATACATCTCGCCTCCCTCGGGTTCGCCGTGGCGCAGCAGATCCACCGCAGTGGCTCCAGGGGGAGGCAGGGGGTTCATGGCAGGGGAATGCCGGCCTGCTGGAAGGTACTCATGTGACGTTGCAGCAAACAGGCGTTGCGCATCAGCGGCAGGGCGCAGAGAGCCCCCAGTCCGCCGCCCATGCGCAGGTCCAGTTGCAGAATGGTAATGGCGTTCAGGGCTTTGAGAACCGAAAAGTGTCCCGGTTCGGCGGTGCGATGGCTGAAGAGCAGCCAGGGGCGCAGCGCAGGGCGCATGGAAACCGCAGCCAGGGCAGCCACGCTGGCGACGAAGCCATCCACCAGAGCGGCGATACCCAGTTGGGCGCAGGCCATGAAGGTGCCGCACATGGCGGCCGTTTCCAGACCACCCAGTCGCATGAGGGCATCCATGGGCTCGCCCAGCGCGGTGCTGTGGTGGTCCAGGGCCTGTTGGATGGCTGTCACCTTGCGGGCCATGGCCTTTTCGTCCTGACCGGCGTCCGGACCGGTGACGCTGTTGGGAGAGAGCCCCAACAGGGCGCACAAAACCGCAGTGGCCGAGGTGTTGTTGTCCATGCCCACATCGGCAGGTATCAACAGGTGGACGCCCGCCTCCTTGGCCCGCTCCGCTGCCTGTTTGCCCTCGTGCAGGGCCATGAAGAACTGGTCGGCGGACATGGCCGAACGGGTGCGAAAATCCTCGGTGCAACTGCGAAACGAGGCTCGTCTCAACTTTTCGTGGTCCGGCAGGGGGCCCTGCACGCCAAAATCGATGACCTCCAGCGGCGTGACGGTCGATTCGGCCAACAAAGCCGGCGCGGCGCGTCCACCCAGAATACGATGGGTAATGACCGTACTGACCGGCTGGGGAAAGGCCGAGATGCCCGCTTTGGCGATACCGTGGTCGGCGGCGAAAATGACCAGCTTGCAGGGATCGACCTCGGGATAACAGGTATCCTGCATCCCCGCCAGTTCCAACACGATGTATTCCAGAATACCCAAACCTCCCGGAGGTTTGCACAACTGATCCAACCGCTCGCCAGCCTGCAGGCGCGCTCTGTCCGAAATCGTCTTGACGGGTTGCCGGAACCAGGAAGGAATCAAGGCGGAGGCCTTTCTAAAAAAGGGATGTATCAGGAACCAATTGCATAACCGCGACGAAATGGCTCGGAATGATCGATAAATGGAAAAATCAAAGGATAGAACATTTTCATTTTTTGCATTCTAAAAGATAACATATTGAAAGTCGACGGATTTAAAATATACAACGTCTCGACCATGGCCACTTTGCAAGGCTCCCATTCGCAAACATCCTGGCACAGGTATAACCCCGATCGCAAGCGCTGCCGCATCCGGGCAACAGGGGCTGTCCGCAAAGAGTGGCGAGCGGCTCATTCGGCGATGGCGTCGAATTCGTTGCGACACAGTTCCAGGAAAGCGGTCTCCTCCATCGGGCGGAAAAAGTAGTAGCCCTGGATGAAATCGCAGGCATTGTCTTTCAGGTGTTGCAACTGTTCCTCTGTTTCGACGCCTTCGGCCACCAGCTTGAGGTCTAGTGCCTTGCCCAAGCCGATAACGGCGCAAACCACGGTCAGGTTGCGCTTATCCCGGGAGATTCCCGTGACGAAAGCCCGGTCGATCTTGAGAACATTGACGGGCAGGCGGGTCAATTGGGCCAGGGAGGAGTAGCCGGTGCCGAAATCATCCACCGCCACCCGCAGTCCCAGTTGGGCCAGTTGGTTGAGAACCCGCAGATTGCTCTCCACGTCGGTCATCAGGGCGCTTTCGGTGATCTCCAGGAGGATTCGCCTCGGATCGGCGCCGCTCTCCTTGAGAATGGACTGAAAGGTTCCGACCACGCTTTCATCGTTGAGTTGCCGGGCGGAGACGTTGACGGAGACATAGGGGGCCTCCTTGCCCCAGAGCCTCTGCCAGGCGGCTTGGGCGTAACACCCTTTACGGAAGACCCAGGTACCGATGGGGAGAATGGCCCCGCTCATTTCGGCAACCGGAATGAAGACCGCCGGGGAGACCTCCCCTTCGGGAGGTCTCCAGCGCAACAGCAGTTCCGCCCCCTTCACCTTTCCCGTTCGGGCCTCCACGATGGGTTGAAAGAGGGCGTGCAGCTCCCCGTGTTCGACCGCGAGTCGCAAACCCTGGTGAATGGCCAGCCGTTGCACCGCCAGGCTTTGCATCTCCTCGTTGAAGAACTGCCAGTTGTCCCGTCCTTTCTGCTTGACGGCGAACATGGCCGTATCAGCGGAAGTGAGCAGCTCTTCCGCCGTGTGAGTCGATCCCTGTCCCAGGGCCACGCCGATGCTGGCGGTGACGATCAGGGGGGTGTCGCCGCAGACCATGGGCAGACGCAGCACTTCGTTGAGGCGTTGCGCCAGGGAAGAGATCATTTCCGGATGTTCGATGTGGTCGCAGAGGATGACGAATTCATCGCTGGCCAGACGGGCCACCGTGTCACCGGGGCGAACCTGTTCCATAAGGCGGTGGGCCACCTCCTTCAACAAGGCATCACCGGTGTCGTGGCCGTGGGTGTCGTTGATCAGTTTGAATCCGTCCAGATCGATGAACAGCAGGGCCAGATTGGCACTGCCCTGGCGTTTGGAACGATGCAGGGCGTTGCTGAGACGCTCCCGGATCAGGGCCCGGTTCGGCAGGCCCGTCAAGGAGTCGTGGGTGGCCCGGCGCAGCAGTTCCTCTTCGGCGCGTTTGCGTTCGGTGATGTCCCGCATGGTGACCACCAGGATCGTCTGCTGGCCGTCGTGAAATTTGGCGATGGAGGCTTCGAGCGGGAAAAAGCTGCCGTCCTTGCGGTACCCCGTCACCTCGCCGCGTTCGGACATGCGGCGTTCCGATTCGGGGCTTTCCAGAAATTGCTGTATGTAGGTCTGATGCCGTTTGCGAAAATGGGGGGGCAACAGAAAATGGATGGGCATGCCCAGCATCTCTTCGGAGCTGTAGCCGAAGAGGGTGCGGGCTCCCCGATTCGATTCGAGGATCACGCCGCCGGCGTCGGTGGCCAAAACCGCGGTATCGACGAAGGAGAGGATGTGTTGGGCATTGCCGATCTTGTTTTTGGCGGCGGCAACCTCTTCCACCAGACGCGCGGCCACCTGGGGGGAGAGGGGTGATTCGTGGAGCTTGCCGAAGTCCCGATAGCGTTCCGGAATCTGGGGTGGAATCTGTCCGAAGGAGTCCACGATGCGGAAGGTTCCGTCGGCCCGGCAGCAGGCCAGATAGGTATTGACGCAGGCATGGTGGGTATGGGCATCCATGGCCACCTCGCCCTGGGGAGTGGTGAGACGCACGCTTTCCAGCGACCGGATCAGGGTATCAGCCTCGATGTTCCCCCCGGTTTCCGCCGCTTTGGCAAAGGCCTTGACGCAGAGATAGGTGCCTTCCCCGAAATTGCTGACGGCTCCCCTGCCCAGGGGCCAGAGGGCGTCGATGCCCGGATACCGGGAGAGCCGTTCCAGGAAGAGTTTATTCTCGGGAGTGTCTACCGACATGAAATAGGTATTGCTGGAGTAGCATCCCTCTCGTACCTTGGGGGAGAGATGGGAGACCATGACCTCGTCGTAGTGTCCCATGACCACCGCCATGCGCTCCTTCAGACCCACTTCGGCGAAGCGGTTGAGCAGGGCGATCTGATCGGCTCCGGCGAAATAGGGCACAAAACAGTCGGCGCCGGACCGGGCCACCTTGTCGAGCAGCGCTTCGATTTCGGCGGAGGTGGCGCCGATGGGCAGATACTCCTCGCCAACGACATCACCGTCGATTTTGCGCAAAATCCGCTTGGCGGCGTCGATGGAGCCCCGTGGCCACTCGTAGTTGTTGCCGGCAAAAAACATCTTGACGCCGTGATGTTTTCCCATCCAGGGGATCATCCGGTCGATTTGCTGGTTGGGCAGCGCGGCGAAATGGAAAAAATAGCGGCTGGAGATGCTGCCTTCGTAGAAGGAGAAGTTCAGGTAGGGGATCTGGTAGGCTTCCGCGACATGGTTGGCAACGGCGATGCGGGAGTTGGAAAGCAGATTGCCGATCAGGGCGGCGCAGCGGTGTTCCACGACCAGGCGTTTGGCTGCGGTGACGGCACTTTGGGGCAAACTGCCATCGTCTTCGATAAAGAGTTCCAGCGGGCGTCCCAGCACGCCACCCCGTTCGTTGATCTCCTCACAGGCGATGCGGGCCGACCAGACGATTTCGGGGCCGTACAGGGCGACGATACCGGTCAGCGGTGGCATCAGACCCAGGCGGATCGGCTCGCGTTTACGGGAATCGAACATGCGCGGCACAGTCTTCCAGGAGGTGTGCAGTAGGGACAAGGAGAATCCGGGGCATGTTTTTATCGATCATCCACATTCGATCTTTTGGGAAAAACGAGGCGTCGATGCGATCGGAATCTGCCGGAGAGCGATAAACCCGTTTCATTCATAAACTTCTGCTGCATCCGGACCCGGAATGCACCCTGACTGCGTTATGCCCGCTCGACGATCCTCATCGTGGAACGGCCACGGTCCGGGTTGTCGATGCGGCGCGCGCCTTGTCCTGACGCGCCCTGGCCGGTTTGGTGACGAAATTTATGAAGAAGACGGGATAAACCGGGAACAACAGCTTCAACGACTCGAAATCATGGCATGATCCGGGCCGTATTTCAATAATCCCCGCGACGGTTCAGGCCGAATTAGCGCATATGCATGGGCATATCAATCTGAATGGTCACGCCCTGGTTGGGGCTGCTCTGGCAGGAGATGGTGCCTCCGAAGGTGCTGGTTACCAGGTTGTAGACGATGTGCATGCCCAAACCGCTGCCCCCGTGGTCCCGTCGAGTGGTGAAGAAGGGTTCGAAGATGCGTTGCCGGATCTCCTCCGTCATGCCCTGGCCATTGTCCTGATAGGTGAAGTGCAGGCGCTCCCCCATCCGGGTGAAAGTCAATGTGATCAATCCGTAGTCATCGCCGGGGAAGGCGTGAAGCAGGGCATTTTCGATCAGATTGATCACGATTTGGGAAATGGCCCCGGGGTAGCTGCGGATTTCCAGGTCCTGGGGACAGAGGATCATGATGGAAATCCGGGTGTTTTTGAGGCGGTGATGCAGCGTTGTGATGGCTGATTCCACGTAAGCGCGCAGCTTGAAGGTACGCAACTGCTCGCTGGATTGATCCACCGCCACGGATTTGAAGCTGCGCATCAGCTCCGTGGCGCGTTCCAGATTGATGCGGGCCAGCCTGACCAGGCGTTGGGTCGATGCCAGATGATCCTTCAACTCCTCCTCGCTGAGGCCTTCTTCATCTGCCAGGCGGATGAAGGCATCCAGCCGATCCTGCAATTCCGAAATGGCGGTGACTCCGTTGCCGACCGGGGTATTGATCTCATGGGCCACACCCGCCACCAGCCCACCCAACCCGGCCATTTTTTCCGACTGCACCAGCTCCGACAGCAGCCGTTTCTCCTCGGTGATATCGACAACCATGGCCACGAAGGAGGCGTGACTGGCAATTTCCATGCGATTGACGGCGAGTCGGGCCGGAAACTCCTGGCCATTGCGACGTTTGGCCCGTACCTCGAAAAAGAGTCCTTCCGGGAAAGGCAGTTCGCCCAGGGCACGGTAATGGGCCACCCCCTTTTCGAACGTTTCATACAGTGAAAGGGGCAACAGACTGATCACGCTTTGGCCGATGATGGCCTCCCGCTGATAGTCGAAGAGAATTTCGGCAGCGGCGTTGAACATGCGAATGGAGAGTTCGTCGTCCGCCACGATGATTCCGAAAGGGGCGCTTTCGATGATGGTTTTTTCCAGACGCGCGACCTCTTCGAATAGGCGTTTTTCTCCGCTAATGTCGACGATCATGCCGACGTAGGAGGTGCCATCGGCGGTTTTCACCGGGTTGATGGCCATGCGGACGGGAAACACAACGCCATCGTGGCGCACGGCTTCCATTTCGAAGGGAATGAGCCCGAGGGTGGAGAGATTGTCGGCTTTGAGGAAACTCCGGAAGATTTCGCAGGTCAATTGCTGCAGATTCGTGGGGACCATTTCCAGCGCGTTTCGACCAAAGGCCTCTTCCTTGCTGTAGCCGAAGAGGTTTTCCGCAGCCGTGTTGAATACCTGGATCCGTCCTTTTTCATCGGTGGCGACGATACCGCAGGGGGTGTTATCGATGATCAGGCGTCGCATCTCCTCGCTCTGACGCAGCTTCTCCATCATGTGCTGCTGATTTTCCCGATGGCGTTTCAACTCCATCTGGTTGCGTACACGCAGCTTGACGATTTCCGGATGAAACGGTTTGGTGATGTAGTCCACCGCTCCCATCAGCAGTCCGGCGGCTTCGAATTCCCGTGATTGGTGGGAGGTGATGAAGATGAGGGGTGTTTCCCGGGTGGTATCGTGATCTTTCAACTGCCGGAAGACTTCATGACCATCCATCTCCGGCATGACCACGTCCAGCAGGATCAGGTCCGGTTGTTGCTCCCAGGCGAGATTCAGACCTTCCCGACCGCTGGTGGCGAACAGAATCCGGTACTCGGCCTTCAAAATCCCGGAGAGCGCCGTGATATTGGCTGGTTGGTCGTCAATGATCAGCAGGGTGGAGCGTGTCGACTCGGGCAACATGGTGTCCGCGCCTCACGAAGCACCGAGGCAGGCCTCGAAGTGAAAAACACTGCCCCGGCCCGGTTCGCTCTCCACCCGCAGCTCGCTGTCGAAGAGCCGGGAGAGGGCTTTGCGGCAATAGGCCAAGCCCATGCCAAGCCCACCGTGACGCCGGGTCAAGGTCTTCTCGCCTTGGGTGAAGGAGTGAAAAATGACCTCCTGAAGCCCCTTCTCGATGCCGATGCCCGTATCGCTAACGGCAAAGCGCAACTGACCGCTCCTTTCCGTAAGGCTTACTTCGAGACGGATTCGGCCTGTTTCGCTGAACTTGATGGCATTGTCCAGAAGGTGGCCCAGAATCTTTCCCAGATGGTTACGACTTCCCGTCACCGGGGGCAGCGTGGCGAAATCGACCTGCAGGTTCAGCTCCAGACCTTTGTTCGCGGCGATCGGGGCAAACCGCTGCACCACCTCCAGCAGCAGGATCTCCAGATTGAAGGGCTGCCGGGGAGGGGTGCTTTCGTTCAGCTCCAGGCCAACCAGGTCCAGAATCTTTTCCACCATATCGGCCAGGGTTTGGGCGGAACGGTTCACCGTATCGACATATTCCTGTTGATGGCGATCCAATCCGGTTGAGGAGAGCAGGTCCAGAAAGCCGATGATGCCGTTCAGCGGCGTGCGCAACTCGTGGCTGAAGAGCATCATCAAATCGGCCTTGGCGCGGTCTGCGGCCTCTGCGGCCTCTTTGGCCAGTCGCAACTGGGCGGTCTGTGCGGCCACGATTTTTTCCAGATGGTCGCGGTGCTGTTTCAATTCAAGCTGATTGCGAATGCGCAGCCGGACGATTTCCGCATGAAAAGGCTTGGTGACGTAATCCACTGCCCCCAGGAGCAAGCCGGCGGTTTCGAACTCCTTCACCTGAAGGGAGGTTATGAAGATGATGGGAATGTCCCGGGTTTTATCGTCCAGTTTGAGCCGCCGGCAGACTTCATGGCCATCCATCTCCGGCATGATTACGTCCAGAAGGACCAGATCGGGCAACTGTTCCCGGGCCAGTTCCAATCCTTCATCACCCCGGACGGCGAATATTATACGATAATCCTCTTTCAGGACTTCGTTCAGAACCTTAATATTTGTCGGTTGGTCGTCAATGATAAGAAGGGTGGCTTGGTCGGAGGCGGGGTTCATGTCGGCGGCTCCTTCTCCAACGTGAAGGCCATCTGCATGGCGAGTTTCTCCATCTGAGCAATGGCCTCACGATACTCCAATGCGTCAATGGCGGAAAGCATTGCCGCGACGATTTGCCGTTCTTCCGGTGTTTCCGGCAATGTCGAAAGAGTTTCCACCAGGGAACGGGCGTCCATATCGTGACTGGCCAGGGCCTGCCGCAGTCGGGGCAACAGGTCGGCGATTCGGGGCTTCTCCTCCGACGGGGCTTCCGGGGAGACTTCCGCTGGGAAAGTGGCCAGCCACTCTTCCAACAGACGCGCGGAACGGCGCAAGGGACCCCATTGGGCCCGGAAATCCTCCAGGAGGTTGGCCAATACCGCATCCCCGGCCTCTCCCTTGAGTCCTTCCTCCAGCTCGCGGGCGGCACTCCAGAGGTCCATAGCGCCCAGATTGCCGGCGGGTCCCATGAGGGTGTGGACCAGACGGGCCGCTGCTTCTCTCTCCGAACGGGTCAGGAGGTCGTGGATCCGTTCAGCCGATTTTCCCTGGTCGCCACAGAAGGCCACCAGGAGTTGGGCCAGCAGGCGCTCGTTGCCGTTGACCCGTTCCAGAGCCTCCCGGCGATCCACTCCCGGCAGCAGGGTCGGCAGCGGTCTCGCGGGCAAGGCCGGAGGATACTCCTCCCGAGGCGGTGGCGGTTGATCGAGCCGACTGCGGGGATGGAGCCACTTCTCCAGCGTGGTATAGAGTTCGGACACATCGATCGGTTTGACCACGTGATCGTTCATGCCGACGGCCAGGGAACGCTCCCGATCTCCGGCCATGGCATTGGCGGTCATGGCCACGATGGGCAGATCGCGGCATCCGGGCAGGGCGCGAATGGCCCGTGTGGCGCTGAAGCCATCCATCACGGGCATCTGCAGATCCATGAACACCAGCTCCACTTCGCCCGCAGAGGCCTTTTCGATGTGGTCCAGCGCCTCCTGTCCGTTTCTTGCCAGGGTGACCACCAATCCGGCGTTTTCCAGTATCTCCCGCGCCACCTGCTGGTTGATGGTGTTGTCGTCCACCACCAGAACGCGGGCCCCGCCGAGGCTTTCCCGCAGCAGTTGCTCCATGGTGTCGAAGGTGTTGGCGGGACGACCGGATTCCCGTCCCCGACCCTCGTAAAGTTCCACCAGGGTGTTGACCAGAAGGGACTGGCTGACCGGTTTGAAAAGCAGGGCATCCACTCCCACGGTGTCTGCCTGCGCCAGCACCTCTTCCCGGGCGTGGGCGGTTACCAGGATCACCGTCGGAATCCTGTCCCGCGGGATCTCCTCGCGCATGCGGTGGAGCGTTTCGATACCGTCCATCTCCGGCATGTTCCAGTCGACGAAGAAGAGATCATAGGCCGGTTGGTTCGCTTCCGAGGCCTGGCGCAGCTCCTGAAGGGCGGCCCGGCCCGAGGGGACTGTCACCACCTCCTTGACGATCGGGGTCAGCAGGTCGCGGAATATCAGGCAGAAGGAGGCGCTGTCATCGGCCACCAGGGCACGGGCCTGGCGGAACTGCTCCAGCGTAACGCGAAACCGGGCCTGATCCGGCTGCCGCTCCTGCAGGAAAAATCCGGCCTGGAAATGGAATTGGCTACCTTTTCCGGGAGTGCTTTCCACCTGGATATCGCCACCCATCATGGCGACCAGGCGTTTGCAGATGGACAACCCCAGACCGGTGCCGCCGAATTCCCGGGTGGTGGAGGTTTCGGCCTGGCCAAAGGCCTGGAAAAGTCGTTCCATCTGCTCCGGAGTCAACCCGATGCCCGTGTCCCGCACCGAAAAGCGCAACCAGATGAACGAGGAGCCGACATGCTCGGCGGATACGGAGATGACCACCTCCCCCTTTCGGGTGAATTTCACGGCATTGCTGGCCAGATTGATCAATACCTGTCCCAGTCGCAACGAATCGCCGATCAGTTGGGTCGGAGTGCCCGGAGCGATATGGAGCAGGAATTCCAGCCCTTTCTCCTCCGCCTTGCCCACGATCAGGTCCGCCACCTCCCGCAGAACGGTTTCCAGATCGAAAGGAATCGGATCCAGTTGCATCTTGTTGGCTTCGATCTTGGAGAAATCGAGGATGTCGTTGATGATACCGAGCAGGGTGCGCGAGGAGGCGGTGATTTTGGTCAGGTAATCCATCTGTCGAAGGGTCAGTTTGGTCTTGCCCAACAGGTGGCTCATGCCGATGATGGCGTTCATCGGGGTACGGATTTCGTGGCTCATGTTGGCCAGGAAGTCGCTTTTGAAGCGGTTGGCCTGTTCCGCCGACTCCTTGGCCCGAGCCAGCTCGGCCTCCTTGCGGTGGCGTTCGATGATCCCCGCCAGGGTGTGGGCCACGGTCCAGAGATACTCCTCCTCGTCCGCGTGTCGAAGGTGTTCCTCCTGGGCATAAAGCACCATTACGCCCAGGGTTTCGCCCCGGCTGCGGATCGGCAGGCAGTAGTTGTTTGGGGAACGGGTCTCCTCCCCGCTGACGTAAACCTCATGGCCACATGGCCCGAAATGGGGAATCCCGCTTTGCAATACCCGGCTGCACAGACCGGACTCTTCGGGGGAAATCCGGGTGCAGTGTTCCAACATGGCCGGTGACAAGCCGATGCTGGCCGTCATGACCAGTTCACGGGGAGTGCCTTCCGCCAGTAGAATGGCTCCCATGCCGGTCCCGAAAGTGGGGCAGCTTTTCAGCACCAGGGCCAGATCCCGTTGCAGCTCATCCCTCAGGGAGTGGCTTTCCAGTCCGGAGTGGAGCATGGTGTTGATATTGGCCCGAAAGGTGTGGGTCCAGCGGTTTTTCTCCCAGAGTCGGGCAAAGACACTCTCCAAAAGGGTCAGTTCATCGCCTTTCAGTTCGATGTGGAGATTGAAGTCCAGATCCTCGCGGGAGAGGAGGGCCATGCGTTGAATCAGCCCGCGTATACGCCGGACCTTCCTCAGAGCCAGCACCAGAAAGGTCAGGATCAGAATCGGCACCATGACCAACTGCATGCGGCGTTCCACGGAAAGCAGTTGTTCGCTGAACTGGGCCGCGCGGCGCTTTTCCACGAAGACCGACAGGTTGATGCGGGCTTCGGTATCGCCATCGTCGTCGAACTCCTTGCCGAGCAGAAGATAGTTGCCCTTCCCGGAGAGGATGTCGTGGATATCTTCATGGGTGTCATGCAAGCCGAACTCTCGTGTGCTGGGGATGTTTTCCGCCACCAGCCGGGGGGGCGAACCCGCCAGAACCGCCACACCGAGGCTGTCCGAACCCGAAAAGGGGAATAGATTCTCCATCAGGGTGTTGTCGAGGAGACACACCACCAGGAGGTGGGCCCGGATGTCTCCCTGGGCATTGCGCACGGGGACGGCGTTCATCATGTGGGGGCGTCCCTCCTGTTCCGTGACCAGAAGTTGGCCCAGGCTCTTGGCAAAGAGCAGCGGCAGCTCCTCCTTCAGCCAGGGTGGCAGCTCGCTCTTCCTCTTGTCGGTGTAATGGTATTCGCGAATCTCCCCGCCCGGTCCCAGCAACAGCACCAGATCGGCGTGAAGGCTCTGCCAGATGCCGGGGAGCGGCAGCCAGGGCGGCAGGCGTTTGTGGTGGACCATCCCCTCACGGGAGGGCCACTCCCCGGAAACGTAGTGAATCAGTTTGCGGTTTTCCGCCAGGAGGTTCAGGGTGGCGGGAATCTGGTTCTTGAACTCCTTCAGGCGCAGGCGCACGGTGCGGATCTCCCGCGCCAGCTCCACCCTCAGGGCCTCGGAGGCCTTCTGCAGGAATAATTGGGAGTGGAAATGGTCCAGGACCACGCTGGCCACCAGGCTGATCAAAATGCCCAGGACAACGGTTTTGATTCCCAGGGAGAATCTGGAAAAAAAAGGTTTTGTGGTCATGGCCTGCTCGATGGTGCCAAGACCCGGCAATGGGATCTGTCCGGGCCTTGGCGCCAGTCAAAAGTTAGTGTTTGGGCTTGCCGATCAGTTCATTCCCTTCAAACATCCAGCCGTTTTGCCGCAACACGTTGGCGTGGACGATGAACGAGGCGTGTTTGGCGGGGTCGAACCGGGTCAGGAGGTGTTCGATGAGCCGGTCGGCCTTGGCATTGGCCGCAGCGCCTTCCCATGTAGTCATGTTCATGACCTTGTAGTAGATATATTTGCCGGCGGCAACGGATTTAGCGTCGTCGGCATCGACCCCGTCGAGTTTCAACCACTTGATGCGTCCCTTGTTGGCCGGGTTTTCCACCACCCAGCGGGAGACCCAGCCGAAGGCGTCCGGATTGGCCGCCACGGCATCGACCATGTCGGGAATGGAGCTGACGAAGTGGGTTTGTTGCAGGAAGAGGTTCTTGTTATCCAGAATGTCCCGCCAATGGCCGGGCCGGGTTTCGCAGTGCAGGCGCGCCACGGGACGGATGGTGCCTTTGCGACCGGCGGCTTTGGCATCCGATAGCTCCTGCCATTCCCGGATCTCTCCGGTGAAGATCTTCTGCACTTCCCCGAAGGTGATGTTTGTCACCGGGTTGTCGGGATGGGTGATGAAGACCGTGGGCACGATGCCGACGGTGTGGAACACGATGCCGGGCAGGCGGTCGTAAGGCGCGGGGGGACAGCAGAAACCCGCCATATCCGACTCTTTTTTGGAAAGGGGCCCGGAGCTGGTACC
This sequence comes from Magnetococcales bacterium, assembly GCA_015231925.1. Lineage (NCBI taxonomy): Bacteria > Pseudomonadati > Pseudomonadota > Magnetococcia > Magnetococcales > Magnetococcales bacterium. Next base: position 12,764 of record JADGAQ010000029.1, on the reverse strand, counting down.
GCAGGTGCCCTTGTTGATGCGTATCTCAAGGTGATTGTCCCGGCCATAGCTTTCCACAATGGGCGTCAAGGCGTCATAGAGGTTCTGATCCATCTCGATGCGCAGGTCGGGTTTGCCACCCCCTTCCGGATAGGTTATGCCCTTCTTGACCCATTGCGGTGAAACCAGGGTCGGGTCGGCTTTGCCGGGAAGGAAGGCTGGTCCCTGAATGGCGAAATCGATGTCGGACTGACCGGCCTGTACCGTCGTGACCGATATCAACGCCAGCGCCAGAACGGCGCAGGTAGGGTGGAGTATATGCATGGCGAGTCCTCCTTCTTTCAGCTGAACAATGCTGTTGCGAATCAAGCTGTTGGTGGTATGAAATAAGGATTGTTTCAGGTGGATCGCTTCATAAACGGAGTTATTCTACCACGACAGGTTGCCCGAATACGACAGGAAAGCCGTGCGTTGTCGGGCTATTGCCGGCGGGGCGGAGATGCGCAGGACCGGGTTTCGGCTCTCGCAACGGTTCCTGCGGCGTCCGTTGTCAGCAACCGGTTCGGGGGATACACTCCAGCCACCTTTTGCGGTCCCTTTCATCAAGCGAGGTTCGTCTTGCCATGCGTCAAGCCCTTTCCGAATGTGTTGCCCAGGCCTTGGAAACCTTGCGTGCCGAAGGGGTGTTCCCCCCGGAGGTCGCCCTCCCGTTCAAGGTGGAACGACCCAAGGAGGAGGGGTTCGGCGACTTCGCCACCAACGCGGCCATGGTATTGTCCAAACAGGCGGGCATGAAGCCCCGTGATCTGGCCCAGCGCCTGGGGGCGGCCCTGCCGGCGGATGGTCCGGTGGTCCGATGGGAAGTGGCGGGTCCGGGATTTCTCAACTTTTTCATCCATCCGGACCGCTTGCGCAACGTGGTGAACGAAATCGTGGCCGCCGGCCCGGAATACGGCAAAAGCCGCATGGGAGCGGGACAGCGGGTGCAGGTGGAATTCGTCTCCGCCAATCCGACAGGGCCCATGCACGTCGGGCACGGTCGTGGCGCGGTCACCGGGGATGTGCTGGCGCGAATTCTCGCGGCGGCCGGTTACCAGGTCGAGCGGGAGTATTACGTCAACGACGCCGGTGTGCAGGTCGATGTCTTGAGCTGGTCGTTACTGGCACGGTATCGCCAACTCTTCGGGGATGAGATCGAACTGCCGCCCGATTGTTATCCGGGAGAGTACGTCATCGACCTGGCCCGGGTTCTGAAAGAGCGGCACGGAGACAAGTGGCTTGCCGTGGCGCGTCAGGGGAGGGAAGGGGCTCCCCCTGCGGAATTGCGTCGTTTTGCGGTGGAAGAGGTGTTGGCCTGGATCCGGGAGGATCTGGCACTGCTCGACATTCGCTTCGACCACTGGTTCTTCGAACACGAATTGCACGACGGCGGAGCCATCGACGCGGCCATCGCCACCCTTTCGGGGCGGGGCTTCATCTACGAAGGGGTGCTGGAACCGCCCAAGGGCAAAAAACCCGACGAGGATTGGGAAGCGCGTCCCCAGACCCTGTTTCGCTCCACCGCCTTCGGGGATGAGGTGGACCGGCCTCTGAAGAAATCCGACGGCAGTTACACCTACTTCGCCGCGGACATCGCCTATCATCATCACAAGGCGCAACGCGGTTTCCACCGGCTGATCGACATCTGGGGCGCGGACCACGGCGGCTACATCAAACGGGTACAGGCCGCCCTCGAAGCGTTGACGGGACTCAAGGAGATTCTGGAAGTCCGCCTGGTGCAGATGGTCAACCTGACCCGAGGCGGGGTGCCGGTGCGCATGTCCAAACGGGCGGGCAACTTCGTCACCCTGAAGGAAGTGGTGGAGGAGGTGGGGGCCGATGCGGTGCGGTTCTGGTTTTTGACACGTTCTTCCAACGCATCGTTGGAATTTGACTTGGAACTGGCCAAATCCAACACCCACGACAACCCGGTATTTTATGTGCAGTACGCCTATGCCCGCATCCGGGCCATACACCGGCAGATGGCGGAAAAGGGGCTGGTTCGGGGCCCCGGAGACTTCCGTTTACTGGTGGAGCCGGGGGAGATGCAGGTCATTCGCCTGCTGGAACGCTTTCCCGAGGTGATCGAGGCGGCGGCGCTTTTTTACGAACCCCACCGATTGGCCTTTTTCCTGCAAGAGTTGGCTGCAGCCTTTCATACCTACTATAACGGCAACCGGATTTTGCTGGAGGACGAGGGGCTGCGTAACGCGAGGCTGTTGCTGGCGGAAGCCGTGCAACAGGTACTTTCCAACGGACTGACATGGATGGGCGTACAGCCCACGGAACGAATGTGACTCCGCGTTTTCCTACCTCCACACGTCGACGCAACCCTCAGCAGGCCTCCGGATTGGGCATGACCCTCTCCTGGGCGGTCGTCATCTCCCTTTCCGCCTGGGGGATATGGCACTTCGCCCACAATCCGGCCTCCAAGGTTGACACGGTCGCCAAGAATTTGACCGCCGAAGTCGAGACGGTGTCCCATCCCGTGGCGGTGGATAAATCCCACCTCACCGGGCACCCGGCCCCCGGATCCCATGAGTCGCCCGTCAAGGAGACGAATTCTCGCCGCAAAGGGGTTTCCCACAAGGAGTCCGTTTCTCAGCAGGAACCGGTCGCCCCCAAGGAGGCCGGCTCCGGCAAGGAGAAGGGGCGCAAAGGTCACAAATCCAATACCGCCAAAAACGATCCCGTCCAGGCAAACGGCGGGACTCCCGTCGACGGGGAACCCAAAGCCCCCCTGACCCTGACCTTCTACGAAAAGCTGGCGGAACAGCGGGTCGTCCTGCCGGCTGAAATGCCCGGACAAACCAAATCCGCCCCCGCCAAACCGGCGGTCAACGGAGCAGCGGCCAAACCGGGGGCCATTCTGGCGGGCAAAGCCCCCGGCGAAGCGATTGGCGATCACGGGCCCTATTTCGTGCAGGTCGGCGCCTTTCCGGGATTTGCCGAAGCCGCAAAACTGGTCAGCAAACTTCAGGGAGAGGGCACCGCCGCCCAGATTTCCCGTCAGTCCGGCAACCAGGCAGAACTCTATTCGGTACGCATCGGACCCTTCCCCACACGGGATGCGGCCCGCCAGGCCATGTCCCGCAACAGCAAGGCCAGCATCAATCCGCGCATCATGTCGGCCTCCGCCGGATAAAAATCCTTCCTTCCCCGGTCTGATCCTTCAATCCACCGGTTGACACCGGACGCGGATTGTCTAATAAGTATCGCTCATTTGCCCAGGCAAAAAGGGTTGCCGGTCAGGGCGCGGCCTCCAGTCGGCTGACGCCCTCCTCAAACCCGCAGGCACTTCCTTTTTCGAGAAGGTAATGAATCGATGGCTCGCCATGGTTTGCCCGATCCGACCGGACTCTACCATCCCCATCTGGAACACGACGCCTGTGGCGTGGGTTTCGTCGCCCGTATCAACGGAGAGGCTTCCCATGCCATCGTCGAAATGGGCCTCAAGGTTCTGGAGAACCTGACCCACCGTGGCGCGGTGGGAGCCGATCCCCTCACCGGCGACGGGGCGGGGATTCTCATGCAGCTTCCGGATGCCTTCCTGCGTCGCGAGTGCCGACGACTGGGAATCGAACTGCCTCCCGCCGGCGAATACGGCATGGGCATGATCTTCCTGCCCAAGGAGGAGTCCCTGCGGATCTCCTGCCAGCGCATGGTCGAGCAGATGGTGGTGGAGGAGGGCATGGCCTTCCTGGGCTGGCGGGAGGTTCCCATCCGCCCGAATGCCCGTATCGGCTACACCGCCAAAGCCTCCGAACCCATCGTGCGGCAGATTTTCATCGGCGAACGCAATCGTCCCGCCGATGCGGATGCCAACTGGTTCGAGCGCCGTCTCTTCATCATCCGGCGCCGCATCGAGAACGGCATCATGGGCTACTCGGGCGAGGAGCTGAAATCGTTCCACATTCCGAGCCTCTCCAGCCGGACCGTGGTCTACAAGGGCATGTTCCTGGCGGAACAGCTCTCGGCCTATTATCCGGATCTGTGCGACCCGGATTTGTGCAGCGCCTTTTCCATGGTGCATCAACGCTACTCCACCAATACCTTCCCGACCTGGAACCTGGCCCATCCCTTCCGCATGATCTGCCACAACGGGGAGATCAATACCCTGCGGGGCAACATCAACTGGATGAAGGCCCGGGAAGCCGCTCTCTCTTCGCCCCTTTACGACGAGGATATCAAAAAGCTCTTTCCCATCGTGCAGGAGGGGCTTTCCGATTCGGCCTCCTTCGACCGGGCCCTGGAGTTCCTGGTACTCTCCGGGCGCTCCCTGCCCCACGCCATGATGATGATGATTCCGGAGGCCTGGGAAAACCATCGCCAGATGGATGAAGACCGGCGGGCCTTTTACGAATACCACGCCTCGATGATGGAGCCCTGGGACGGACCGGCGGCGGTGGCCTTCACCGACGGGCGTTACATCGGGGCCACCCTGGACCGCAACGGCCTGCGCCCCGCCCGCTACGTGATCACCAAGGACGGTCTGTGCGTCATGGCCTCCGAAGCCGGAACCATCGCCTTTCCGCCGGACCGCATCGAGTGCAACGGGCGGTTGCAGCCGGGACGCATGTTCGTCATCGATCTCCAGGAGGGGCGCATCATCGACGATGCCGAAATCAAACGGGAGATCGTGGGGCGTCAGCCCTTCCGTCGCTGGGTGCAGGAAGGTTTGATCGGTCTGGAGAGCCTGCCCGAGGCGGAGTCCGGCACTCCGGAGACCCTCTCCCTGCGAGCCCGTCAAAAGGTGTTCGGCTACAGCGAGGAGGATCTGAGCGTCATTCTGGCCCCCATGGCCCAGAATGGGGAGGAGCCCATCGGCTCCATGGGCAACGACGCCGCCCTGGCCATCCTGTCGGAGCGGCCCCATCTGCTCTACAACTACTTCAAGCAGCTTTTCGCCCAGGTGACCAACCCGCCGATCGATCCGATCCGCGAAGAACTGGTGATGAGCCTGGGGCTGCAACTCGGACCTACCGGAAACCTGCTGGAGGAGACGCCTCAACATGTGCATCGCATCCGGCTGGCCCAACCCATTCTGACCGACCAGGAACTGGCGCGGATCCGTGGGGCCAACCGGCACGGACTGCGGGCCAGAACCTTCTCCCTGCTCTTCCCCCTTCCCGGCGGCGACCTGGGCAACGGCCTGGAAAAGGCTCTGCGCAATCTGTTCAATCAGGTGGTGGAAGGCATTCAGGAGGGGGTCAACCTGGTCATCCTCTCCGATCGCGGGGCCAGCGCCGATAAGGTGCCGCTGCCCGCTCTTCTGGCCGTCTCGGGGGTGCATCATCACCTGATTCGCACCGGACTGCGGGGCAAGGTCAGCCTGATCCTGGAGACCGGCGAACCTCGCGAAGTGGCCCACTGCGCCCTGCTGGTCGGCTATGGCGCCTCGGCCATCAATCCCTATCTGGCCTTCGAGAGTATTGCCGAACTGGTGGACAAGGGGTTGCTGGAAGAGGGTATCACCCGGGAAAAGGCTCAGGCCAAATACATCAAGGCCCTGGACAAGGGCCTGCTGAAGGTCTTTTCGAAGATGGGCATCTCCACCCTGCAAAGCTATTGCGGGGCGCAGATCTTCGAAGCGGTGGGACTCAACCGGCAACTGGTGGATCGCTATTTCACCGGTACGGTCTCCCGGGTGGAGGGCATCGGCGTGGAAATGGTGGCCCAGGAGACTCTCCTGCGCCATCGCAAGGCCTTCGCCGGCAACGTCATCTCCCTCGACAACCTGGAGGTGGGGGGGGAATACAAATTCCGCCACGGGGCCCATCGCCACCTGTGGACCCCGGAGAGCCTGTCCAAACTGCAACTGGCGGCCCGCACCAACGATTACAACCTCTTCAAGGAGTTCGCCCGCTACTCCGACGAACAGGAGCGTCATCTCTGCACCTTGCGTGGCCTCTTCGTGCTGAAAAAGGCCGGGCAGCCCATTCCGCTGGATGAGGTGGAACCGGCCTCCAAAATCGTCAAGCGCTTCGTGACCGGAGCCATGTCCTTCGGCTCCATCTCCAAGGAGGCCCACGAAACCCTGGCCATCGCCATGAACCGCCTGGGCGGCATGTCCAATACCGGTGAGGGCGGTGAGGATCCCGAGCGCTTCAAGCCCCGTCCCAACGGGGATTTCCCTCGCAGCGCCGTCAAACAGGTGGCTTCGGGCCGATTCGGTGTGACCAGCCACTATCTGGCCAACTCGGAAGAGATGCAGATCAAAATCGCTCAGGGGGCCAAACCCGGCGAGGGGGGGCAGTTGCCCGGCTACAAGGTGGACGAGGTCATCGCCAAAACCCGGAATACCACCCCCGGCGTCACCCTGATCAGCCCGCCGCCCCACCACGACATCTACAGCATCGAGGATCTGGCGCAGTTGATCTTCGATCTGAAAAACGTCAATCCAAGGGCGCGGGTTTCGGTGAAACTGGTCTCCGAAGTGGGTGTCGGCACCATCGCCGCCGGGGTGGCCAAGGCCCATGCGGACATGGTGCTGATCTCCGGTCACGACGGAGGCACCGGCGCCAGCCCCGTCAGCTCCATCAAGAACGCGGGCTCCCCCTGGGAGCTTGGACTGGCCGAGTCCCAGCAGACCCTGGTCCTCAACGATCTGCGGGGCCGGGTGCGCCTCCAGGTGGACGGCCAGTTGCGTTCCGGTCGGGATGTGGTCATCGCGGCTTTGCTGGGGGCGGAGGAGTTCGGTTTCGCCACCACGGCGCTGGTGGTCGAAGGCTGCATCATGATGCGCAAATGCCACCTGGGCACCTGCCCCGTCGGCATCGCCACCCAGGATGCCGAACTGCGCCGCAAGTTCACCGGCAAACCGCAGCATGTGGTCAACTTCTTCTACTTCGTGGCCAACCACGCCCGGGAGTTGATGGCGGAGATGGGTTTCCGCTCCATCGACGAGATGATCGGACGGGTGGATTGCCTGGATATGCATACCGCCGTGGATCACTGGAAGGCCCGGGGACTGGATTTCTCCAAGATCCTGCAGAAACCCGACGTGCCCTCCCGCATCGCCACCCGCTGCGTGCAGGTGCAGGACCACGGCATCGACAAGGTGCTGGACCACAAACTGATGGATTTGGCGGAGATGGCCTTCGAAACCCGGGAGTCCCTGGAGATCCATCTGCCGATCCACAACACCAACCGCACCGTCGGGGCCATGCTGGGTGGGGAGATCTCCCGCCGTTTCGGGGCCAACGGTCTGCCCGACGATACCATCAAGTGCATGTTCGAAGGCGTGGCCGGACAGAGTTTCGGCGCGTTCAACGTCAACGGGGTCTCCCTCTTCCTGCGGGGCGCGGCCAACGACTATGTCGGCAAAGGGATGTCCGGGGGGCGCATCGTGATACGGCCCCATCCCAAGGCCAGCTTCGTGGCGGAGGAGAACATCATCATCGGCAATACCGTGTTGTACGGCGCCACGGGAGGGGAGGCCTTCTTCGCCGGGGTCGGCGGTGAACGCTTCGCGGTGCGCAATTCCGGCGCGGTCGCCGTGGTGGAGGGGCTGGGCGATCACGGCTGCGAATACATGACCGGTGGCGTGGTGGTTGTTCTGGGGCCCACGGGTCGCAACTTCGCCGCCGGCATGAGCGGTGGCATCGCCTACGTCCTGGACGAAGGGGACCGCTTCCCCTCGTTGTGCAACATGGCCATGGTGGAGCTGGATCGGGAGTTGGGCGCCGAAGATCAGTCCATGCTGCACACCCTGTTGGAAAAGCATCATGTCCATACCCAGAGCCGTCTGGCGGGGAGGATTCTGGATAACTGGGAATCCACACTACCAAAATTCGTCAAGGTGATGCCTCTGGAATACAAGCGCGTTCTGGCCCAGTTGAAGACGCGGGGGAGAGTGGCCAATGGGTAAGACGACCGGATTCATGGATTACGAGAGGGAGAGCCCGCCCCTGCGCCCGGTGGCGGAGAGGGTTCGGGACTGGGACGAACTCTACCAGCCCTTCGGCCAGGAGAGGCTCCGTCAGCAGGCGGCCCGCTGCATGGACTGCGGCATACCCTTCTGTCATAACGGTTGCTCCTTGAACAACATCATTCCCCAGTGGAACGACTGGGTGTTTCGCGGACGTTGGGAAGAGGCGCTGGAGACGCTGCATCGCACCAACAACTTTCCGGAATTCACCGGACGGGTCTGCCCGGCTCCCTGTGAAGCCTCCTGCGTGGTGGGCATCAACCGGGAACCGGTGACCATTCGTCTGATCGAGAAGAACATCATCGAGGAAGGTTTCAAACGGGATCTGGTACGGCCTCTGCCGCCTTTGTCGAAGACGGGGAAAAAAGTTGCGGTCGTCGGTTCGGGACCGGCCGGCATGGCGGCGGCGCAGCAACTGGTGCGGGCCGGGCACGACGTGGTGCTGTTCGAAAAGAACGAGCGGGCCGGCGGCCTGCTGCGCTTCGGCATTCCCGATTTCAAGCTGGAAAAGTGGGTGATCGATCGTCGCCTGGGCCAGATGGAGGCGGAAGGGCTGACGATTCGCTGTGGCGTGAATGTGGGGGTTGACCTCTCCGTGGAGACGCTGCGGCGCGATTTCGAGGCCGTGGTTCTCACCGGGGGATCGGAGGCCGCGCGCGATCTGCCGATTCCGGGCCGGGAGTTGAAGGGGATTCACCAGGCCATGACCTTTTTGGCCCAGCAAAACCGTCTCCTGGCGGGCTTGGCCATCGCGGAGCCGATTTCGGTGGAAGGCAAAAAGGTGGTGGTGATCGGCGGTGGTGACACGGGCGCCGACTGTGTCGGTGTTTCGGTGCGTCAGGGAGCGACCAGCGTGACCCAGTTGGAACTGCTGCCCAAACCCCCGAAGGAGCGTTCGCCGGATACCCCCTGGCCCATGTGGCCCCACATGATGCGCACCTCGACCTCCCATGAAGAGGGATGCGAGCGGGTCTGGAGCATTCTGACCAAACGTTTCGTATCGGATGATCACGGCAATGTAAAAGGCCTCGACTGTATTGAGGTGCGTTGGAAGCAGGAGGAGATGGGAGGTCGTCCGGTGATGTCCGAGGTGGCGGGCGGCGAGCGCGATTTCGAGGCCGACGTGGTGCTGTTGGCCATGGGATTCCTGCATCCCGTGCATCAGGGGTTGCTGCAGGGCCTGGGGGTGGAGTTGGATGCCCGGGGCAACGTGAAGATCGACCCGAACGGCATGAGCAGTCTTCCGGGGGTATTCGCCGCGGGGGACATGGCCACGGGTCAATCCCTGGTGCTGAAGGCCATCGGCAGCGGGCGCAACGCCGCGCGCGGGGTGGACGCCTGGCTGCGGGGCGGGGAGAGCATTCTTCCGTAAGGAACGGGAAGGGATTCCTTGACAGGTCGAGAGAGCTCTCCTATCCTGCAATACAAGGGTTCAGAAGCAGTCTGTCCGAGGATCGCCGGGGCGGATACCCGGAGTGGGGTCCGTACCGCCGGTGGCTGGCAAACTTGGCATAACGAGGGATCGGCCAATGGAATATCGTGCTATGGAAAGTCAATATGTGGAACAGGAAGCTGTCGAGACCACCGCGCCCGCCAGTTTTCTGGCCGGTGAGGCGAACAATCTCGAAGCTGCCAATACGGCCGCGTCGCCGGTAGCCTCCGAGGCTGCGGCGGACAGCGCCGGGCTGCTGAATACCTTGGAAAATCGCTGGGGTGCCCTGGCGGATACGATCTACAATTTGCGTAGCGAGAAGAGCGAACTCCAAAGACGGGTGCAGGAAGACGAAGAGAGAATGTTCCAGCTTGAGGGGGAGTTGGAAGAGCTCCGGCTTCAGTTGGAAATCATGAACGAAGAGAAAGTCCGGACCATCGCCCGCATCGAAAAGTTGCTCGTGCGTTTCGATGGGCTGGATGGCAACACCTGAACGGTGGTTGCGGTGACTGGCCATGTCGAAGCACGTTGAAGTCAAGATCAATGGTCAGGCATTTCGCTTGCGTGCGGAAACCGGGCAGGAATATGTCAAGGAGCTGGCCGCATATGTAGACAAGGTGATGGAGCGGATCATGCGGGCTACCAACACACCCGCAAGTGATCGCCTGGCCATCATGGCAGCTCTGCAGATAACGGACGATTTCTTTCAGTTCAAGTTGAAGGTCAATGCCAAGGAAGAGGCCTTCAACCAGCAGGTTAACCGGTTGATCGTGGCGACGGATCGGTTGATTGACGAGTAGAAACGGTTCCCTGCGGTGCTCGTGAGGAGAATCATCCTCCTGAGCCGATACCTATGAGCCCAGGAACCTTGCGCTGACCGTGGAGTGCCTCCTTCCAGGAGGCCAGATGCGGTTATTTCAGGGATCCACCTTTTTATTGGGGTTCAGAGGGCATTCATCCCACGGCACTCGCGGGGGTTCCACCGAGGTGAAGGTTGAGACAGGCAAAGAAGTGTTGCGCATACGGTTGAAAGACCGGCGCAACAGCCTGTCGGCAACCGAGGTGGAAAACAAAAGCCACGCCATCTGTACGTTCCTCTCTCTTCATCCAGCCTTCCTTGCCGCCGGCACTCTGGGTGCCTACCTCCCCATTGCAAAGGAGGTCGACCCCCGTCCGCTCTTTCCCTTGGCGGTATCAGAGGGAAAAAATCTCTTCCTGCCGTGGCTTGAACACGGTAACCGCAGGCTGTCATTTGTGCCTTATCGACCGGGCTTTCCGCTGGAAAGGGGACCGTTCGGCATCATGCAGCCGCTGCAGGACGGGTCGGTTTCGCCCGTCAGGGCTGTTCCGGGTCTGGACCTGTTGTTGCTTCCCCTGCTGGGGTTTGCGGCGACGGGGTATCGGTTGGGGTTCGGAGGCGGTTACTATGACCGCTTCCTGGAAAAGGTGGAATCGCGACCTTTTCTGCTTGGGCTGGCCTATAATTGCCAGCAGGTGGACGAGCTTCCCGTCGAGTCCCACGATATTCCATTGGATGGGGTGGTGACGGAATCCGGTGTCCGCCTTTTCTCCGGGATGCGTACCTCCTGAAGTTAACGCGACCGGCAATCGGCATTAGCTCCGGCGTAAGCGCCGGATGGGGTGATAGAAGGTAATTATCCATGAACGTTTTGTGGTTAATTTTTGGTGTTCTGGTGGGATTGGCCATTCCCGCCGGCTATTATCTCCTGCAGCGACAGCAGTGGGCTCTGCATCGGGAAATTCGGGAGAAAGAAGCCCGTGAGGTGTTGGAAAAAGGCCGCCAGGAGGCCGAGGTTATCAAACGGGAAGCCCATCTCGAAGCGCAGAAAGAACGTTTGGGGCTGAAGGAAGAGCTGGAAAATCAGTACCAGGAACAAAAAAAGGAGCTGCTTGGTCAGCAGCGACGCCTGGAGAAGAAAGAAGAGCAGCTGGAGCGCAAGTTCGACCAGATCGATCAGAAGGAACGCAACCTGGAGAGCCAGAATCAGCGGTTGCAGGGAGAGTTCAAAAAGATCGAGGAGGGCGAAGAGCGTCGCCGTCAGTTACTGTCCGAAGCCCAGAAGCGACTGGAAACGGTGGCAGGCATGTCGATGGAGGATGCCCGTAGCGAGTTGCGTCAGGCCATTGAGGAACAGGCTCGCATCGAATCCGCCCGTGTGCTGAAGCGTATGGAAGAAGAGACCCGCAATCAGGCCAACAAGAAGGCACAGGAGATCATCACCACCGCAATTCAGCGTTTCGCGGGGGAGACGGTTTCGGAGCGAACGGTGTCGGTTGTGCCCCTGCCCACCGAGGAGATGAAAGGGCGCATCATCGGGCGCGAAGGGCGCAATATCCGGGCGCTGGAGACCGCCACCGGGTGTGATCTGATCATCGACGATACGCCGGAGGCCGTGGTCATCTCCGGGTTCAATCCGGTACGACGGGAGGTGGCTCGCCGATCCCTGGAGGAGTTGGTCGGCGACGGGCGAATTCACCCGGCGCGCATCGAAGAGGTCGTCAAAAAGAATCGCAAGGTGGTGGCCAACGAAATTCGGGAGGCCGGCGAGCAGGCTTTCCTCGAACTCGGTCTGCAGGGGGCCAATCCCGAGATCGTCAAACTGGTCGGCACCCTCAAGTTTCGGACATCCTACACCCAGAACGTTCTGGCCCATTCCATCGAAGTGGGGTACTTCGCCGGCATCATGGCGGAGGAGTTGGGGCTTGACGGCAATCTGGCCAGACGTTGCGGCCTGCTGCACGACATCGGCAAGGCGGTCGATCACGAAGTTCAGGGTTCCCACGCCGTCATCGGCGGTGAGCTGGCCAAGAAGTACAAGGAAGATCCCATCGTGATCAATTCCATCTGGTCACACCATTTCGACATTGAGCCTACCTCGGTTTACGGTCCGTTGACCAATGCGGCGGATGCCCTGTCGGCGGCGCGTCCCGGTGCGCGGCGGGAGAATCTGCAGACATACGTCAAACGGTTGGAAGATCTGGAAAAGATCGCCGGAGAGTTCGGCGGGGTGGAGAAGGCTTACGCCGTACAGGCGGGCCGGGAGTTGCGGGTCTTCGTGGAGTTTGATCGGGTCAGCGACGAAGGTGCTTTGATGATTGCCCGGGATATCGCCCAAAAAGTGGAAAATGAAATGACCTATCCGGGGCAGATCAAGGTGACGGTGATCCGGGAGATGCGGGCCACCGAAATTGCCCACTGATGTTTCGGCACACGGGGGGATTATCCCCCCCTCCGACGGGTTCCAGGGCAATCTTCCCATTCTAAAAGATATACTGAGAGTCAAGGGCCTTTGATTGTTGTAAACCGGTGCTAGGGCGTGTTGACATTTGCCAGATTTTGGTTCCTGGCAAGGCGCAAGACGG
>JADGAQ010000028.1 GCA_015231925.1 Magnetococcales bacterium | reverse complement strand
GAAGTTGATGGCTTCGTAGTTGCTGGCCGAGGCCTGCACCGAGAGATGGATCGGCAGTTGCGGATGGCGCTCGTGGGCATACTGCACCAGGGCGAGATTGGCCAGGATGATGGCGTCCGCCTTCAGCTTGGCGGCCAGGTCCACCGTCTGATACCAGAGTTCCGGATTGCGGGCCTCGGGATAGGTATTCAGCACCACGTTGGCCTTGACCCCTTTGCGGTGGGCATAGGCCAAACCGTCTTTTGCATCCTGAAGGGAAAAGTTGAGCCCTTCGAAATTGCGGGCATTGGTGGCATTGCCGAAACCGAAATAGACCGCATCGGCCCCGTTATCCACCGCCGCCTTCAGGGATGGCAGATTGCCGGCCGGAGCCAGCACTTCCACCTTGGCCATACCCACCTCCCCCCATCGGAGAAAAGAGAGATCATCTTTGGCTCGGCTCTCCCCAGCGGAGAGACAAATCGTGGCGACGGCCCAGATGATCGAGAATGCGGCCCACGATGAAATCGACCAGTTGGGCAACCGAGGCCGGTCGATGATAGAAGCCGGGAGCCGCAGGCAGCACCACGGCGCCGGATTGACTTAGCTTAAGCATATTTTCGAGATGGATGGAAGAGAATGGCGTCTCCCGAGGCACCAGAATCAGCGGACGACGCTCTTTCAGCATGCAGTCGGCGGCCCGTTCGATCAGGTTGTCCGACAGGCCGTGGGCCACGGCGGCCAGTGTACCCATGGAACAGGGGCAGATGACCATGGCCGAAACGCCGGAAGAGCCGGAAGCCAGCGGCGAGTGCCAGTCCCGCAGGGCATGCATCCGGATGCGCGGCCCCTTGTCCGCCAGCCAGGGGGCCAACTGCTCCGCCGCAGACAGCTCCCCGACGGGCAGGTCGCACTCCTCGGCCAGAACCACCTGTGCCGCCGCCGAAACCATCAGCTCCACCCGGCAACCCTGGGCGGCCAGCACCTCGATGAGGCGCAAACCGTAGGCGGCTCCGGAAGCTCCGGTCAATGCCACGGCAATCGCGCCATCCTGTTCCCCCGAGCCTCCGGCCATGATTCCTTCCTTTTTCGCTCGCTGCCCGACAGACTCTCTGCTAAATATAAGATCCTCCACCGTTCGGGAGGTTCCACCACACCCCTCCAGCAACAGGTTCCGGCGTGGCCGTCTATACCCAGCTCCTCACCCAGGATGTGCAGCGTTTTCTGCAAGAGTTCGATATCGGGGAGTGCCTGCGGCTCGAAGGCATCGCTCAGGGCATCGTCAACTCCAACTACCGGCTGCAAACCACCCAAGGGGGCTATATCCTCACCCTGATCGAAAGCAGCGGTCCGGAGACCGATCTCCCCTATCTCCTGGCGTTGCAGGCCCATTTGGGGCGGGCCGGTCTGCCGGTGCCGGTGCCGGTGGCCAATCGCTCCGGCAATTGCCAGCATCGATTGAAGGGCAAAGAGACCCTGCTGGCCAACGAACTGCCCGGCAGCTCCCCCCTGGTTCCCAATGCGGCGCAATGCCACCAGGGCGGGGCCGTCATGGCCCGGATGCATCGGAGCAGCGCCGGATTCACCCCGCGGCGCGACAACCCCATGTCGATGTCGGTTCTGCTGGCCAAGGTGGCCCGGCTGCAACCCCGGCTGCAAGAGGACGATCCCGACCTGATGCGTTGCCTCGAAGAGGAGTTCGAAAACGCCGGGCGCGGCTTCTATTTCGAGTCATTACCCACAGGCCTGTGCCACGCCGATCTCTTTCCCGACAACACCCTGTTTCAGGGAGACGCCCTGACAGGACTGATCGACTTCCATTACGCCTGTCACGAACGCTTCCTGCTGGACCTGGCCACGGCCATCAACGCCTGGTGTTTTCAGGAAACCGAGGCCCGTTTCGATAATGAACGGGTGCAGGCCCTGTGGGCCGGATACCGCGCCCACCGCGAGCCGTCGGACATGGAGCGCCTGCTGTTGCGCAATGCCCTGCGAGCCTCCTGCCTGCGTTTTCTCACCACCCGGCTGGAAGCGCGCTACTTTCCCCGCGCCGCCAACCAGAGCCTCAAACCCCCTGAAGCCTTTCTCAAACGACTGATGATTCACCGCACCGAAGATATCACCGCCGGGTTGCCCTGATCAGACATTGAAGCGGAAGTGCATCACATCCCCGTCCTGCACCAGGTAATCCCGGCCTTCCAGGCGGTGACGGCCCTTCTCTTTGCAGGCCTGCTCCCCTTTGAGGTCCACATAGTCCTGATAGGCGATGACCTCGGCCCGGATGAAGCCCTTCATGAAATCGGTGTGGATGACCCCAGCCGCCTCCAGGGCGGTGGCGCCCTGACGCACGGTCCAGGCCCGCACCTCCTTGGGTCCGGCGGTGAAGTAGGTTTGCAGTTTCAACAGACGATAGGCCTGGTGGATGAGCCGGTCCAGCCCGGCCTCGCTCAGTCCCACATCCTGCAGGAAGGCGATGCGCTCCTCGCCGCCCAGCTCCGCCAGTTCCGCCTCCAGCGCACCGCAAAGCACCACCACTTCGGCGCCTTCGGAACGGGCCAGCTCCTTCGCGGCCTCCACCTGGGGATGGGCCCCTTCCTTCAAGGCCGCGCCCAACTCCTTCTCGTTGACGTTGCACACATAGATGACCGGTTTGGCCGTCAACAGAAAAAGCTCCCGAATGGCCCCCTGTTCTTCCAGCCCCAGACCCATGCGCCGCACGGGAATGCCGTCGGAGAGGGACTTGGCCACCCGTTCCCAGACCGGGGCCTTCAAAGCGGCCTCCTTGTCGCCGGTTCGGGAGCGCTTGACCGTGACATCCAGGCGTTTTTCCATGGCCGCCAGATCGGCCAGCATCAACTCTGTATCGATGACCTCCTGGTCCGCCCGGGCATCGACCCGGTTGTGGACGTGGACGATATCATCGTCTTCGAAACAGCGCAGCACATGGGCGATGGCATCCACCGCCCGGATGTGGCCCAGAAACTGGTTGCCCAGACCTTCGCCCCGGCTGGCCCCCTTGACCAGTCCGGCGATATCGGTGAACTGCATGGTGGCGGGCACCACCTGTGCGGGCTTGACGATGGCGGCCAGCCGGTCCAGACGGGGGTCCGGAACCGCTACCATGCCCACATTCGGCTCGATGGTGCAGAAAGGATAGTTGGCCATGGCGGCGCCCGCCATGGTCAGCGCATTGAACAGGGTGGACTTGCCGACATTGGGCAGCCCGACGATTCCGCATTGCAAGGACATGGCTTCACCTGCGAAAGGAAAATCCTCTGGGGAAACCAGCGACCACCGGGTCAGACTGGCGGCAAAGAGAGCCGATTCATGGCCGTGGCGAAATCCCGGGCCAGAATGGCGGGCAGCACCTCCGGCACGCGGGTCAGGAGAGGGCCGAGAAGCTCTCGTTCCGGTGGGGTGAAAGGTGCCAGCACGAAGTCCGACACCTCCATCTTGCCGACCGGTCGCCCGATTCCCAGACGAATGCGGGCGAAATCCGCCGTTCCCAGGTGCTGCTGAATCGATTTGAGACCATTGTGACCCGCATTGCCCCCGCCCACTTTCAGGCGAACCTTGGCCAGTGGCAGATCCAGATCATCATGAAAAACGAACAACCGGGAGACATCCAGCTTGAAAAACTGCATGACCGCCCGTACCGACTCCCCGGAGAGGTTCATGTAGGTGGTCGGCCAGAGGAAAAAGAGCTTTTCCCCCTGCCACCGCGCCTCGGCGAAATAACCGTGAAAGCGGCTGGCCGCTTGGCCTGCCTGACAGGCCTCGGCCAGCCGCTCCACGACATCCCAGCCGAGATTGTGGCGCGTGGCGCGATACTGCGCCCCGTGATTGCCCAATCCCACCAGAAGATACACCGGGCATCGACCTTACGCGGATTCCTCTTCACCGCTCTCCTCGGACTTGACACCCACCACCGCCACGATGGTGAAGTTGTCTTCCGAGGGAACTTCGGCACCTTCGGGCAGCTTCACATCCTGAATGTGGATGGAATCGCCGATGTCGAGATCCTTGACGGAGATTTCGATCTGATCCGGAATCTGCCCGGCCAGACAATGCACCTCCAGTTCGTGGGCCACGACCTGAACCATGCCTCCCCGCTTGACACCGGGGCAAATCGCCTCGTCCAGGATCACCACCGGCACCATGACCTCGGCCCGACGGTTGGGATCGAAACGCAGAAAATCGACATGCTCGAAGACCCCGGTCACGGGATGGACCTGGAAGTCCCGCATCAGGGCCAGCACGCGCCCGACCCCCTCGATCTGCAGGGTCTGGGGATGGGTGCGCAGACCGGAACCCTCCTTGAAGAAGACGCTCTTCCACTCTTTGGCTTCCAGAGTGAGGTTCAGCACGGGTTGACCCGCTCCATACATCACTGCGGGCAGCTTACCCACCACACGCAGTTTACGGGCCACCCCCTTGCCGGTCCCGCTCCGGACAGTCGCTTGAATCGTTGCCATGATCATTCTCCAACAGGTTGAGCAAAAACGGAAAAAGCCAACCTCGACCTCCAGGGGTGTCGAAGGCAGCGCTCTTTCCCAAAAAGACCTTCAGACAAAGAGGGAGCTGACGCTCTCTTCGTCGCAGATGCGGCGGATGGCCTCCCCGAGCAGATTGGAGACCGTGAAACGATGGATCTTGTTGCTGGCCAGAACCGATTCGGCGACCCGAATGGTGTCGGTGATCAACAACTCTTTCAGCACCGATTTTTCGATACGCTCCACCGCCGGTCCCGAAAGCACCCCATGGGTACACACCGCGATGACCGAGGAGGCCCCCCGTTCCATCAGGGCATCCGCCGCTTTGGTCAAGGTGCCCGCGGTATCGACCATGTCGTCGACGATGATGCAATCCTTGCCGTCCACCTCACCGATGATGTGATGCACCTCGGCCATGTTGGGGGCGGGGCGACGTTTGTCGATGATGGCCAGGTCCATGTTGAGCCGCTTGGCGTAGGAACGCGCCCGCACCACACCGCCCACATCGGGGGAGATGACCACCCCGTCCCGCACGCCGCGCTGGCGAATGGCTTCCAGCAGAACCGGAGAGGCGTAGAGATTGTCCACCGGCATATTGAAAAAACCCTGAATCTGTCCGGCATGGAGGTCCATGGTCAGCACCCGCTGCACGCCACCGGCATCCAACAGATCGGCCACCAGTTTGGCGGTGATCGGGGTGCGTCCGGCCTCCTTGCGGTCCTGACGGGCATATCCGTAATAGGGAATCACTGTGGTGATGCGTCCGGCGGAAGCCCGACGCAAGGCATCCACCATGATCAACAGCTCCATGAGATGATCGTTGGCGGGACGGGAGGTGGGCTGCACCACGAAGACATCCTTGCCGCGCACGTTCTCGTCGATCTGGATGAAGATCTCGCCATCGGCGAAGCGTTGCACCGTGGCGTTACCCAGGGGAACCATCAGGTAATCGGCGATGCGCCGCCCCAACTCCGGATTGGCGGTTCCTGAAAAGATCTTCATTTTTTGTATGGCCATTGACATTTCCGTGAGGATTGGCTGGGCCGCCAGGATTCGAACCTGGGAGTGTCGGAATCAAAATCCGATGCCTTACCGCTTGGCGACGGCCCAATAAAAACCGATCAAATCTCCGACAGCCGGGGAAGACCGTGCTGCAGATGGAAGGGATGTCTGGACAGGGTATCCGTTTGCCGCACCCACCACGCGGGATGACGGCCCTTCAAAACTTCAGCTGCGGCCTGCGCCAGGTCGGAGCGGGCGAAAACGCCGTAGACCGTCGGACCGCTGCCGCTCATGCGCACCTGCGCAGGCTGGCAATCGGCCAGACAGCGAAACACCTCGTCCATCTCCGGCAGGAGACTCCGGGCTGTCGCTTCCAGATCGTTGCGCCAGTCGAGGAGCGCCACCTCCTCGCTCTGATCAAGCCCCGGAATGTTAGCGGGGTGATGGCGGCTTGTCAATTGCGCACCATACGTTTTAAACACAAGGGCCGTGGCCAGGGGTTTGCCGGGATTGGCCAGCACCAGATGCAGGGGATGGTCCAGGGAAACCGGACGCAGGATCTCCCCGATACCCTGGGCCAGGGCGCTCTCCCCCGCGACGAAAAAGGGCACGTCCGCCCCCAGGGCGAGCCCCACCTCCCGGAGTTCGTTCAGGGAAAGACCACACTGCCAAAGGTGGTTCAACGCCAGCAGGGTGGAGGCCGCATCGGAGGAGCCCCCCCCCAACCCCGCCGCCGTCGGCGTCCGTTTGATCAGATGGATGCGGGCTCCCCGGGAGATGGCGCAGCGGTGGCGAAGCCGCTCCGCCGCCCGCCAGACCAGATTCTCCTCCACCCGCAGAGTCACCTCGGGTTCACAAGTCAGATGCAGCTCCGGGGTTGGCAGCGGCTCGATGTGCAGCTCGTCCCCCCAATCCAGCAGGGTCATCACCGAGCGCAACAGGTGGTAGCCGTCGGCGCGACGCCCCACCACCCGCAAACCCAGATTGACCTTGGCCGGAGCCGCGATGCGCAACGTCGCCCCATCCCGGTTCATGAGTCCTGGTCCGCGAGAGAGGAGGGATCGGCACGAAAATCGTCCGGCACCGTGATGGTTGCCGGCACCGGCGGCGTTCGCGGCGAAGCGTCGGTTTGCCAATTGGCGAAACGCACCTTCAGGCGGTTGGCCTTGCCCCAGGTGATGGTCAAGCGATCCGGCAACACCACGCCCGGTTTCCGCGAAACCTCCGGCCAGAGGTAGTCCACCCGGTAAGGTTCACTGCCCGAGGTGGCCCCGCGACGCGACAGGATCCGCCCCGTCACCCCGTCCAGCACCAGATGCTCCCCGTCCCGGCTCAACCACTCGCCCTCCTGGCCGTTCAGGGTCTGCAGCGCTCCCCCTCCCGCCAGCAGCAGATCCTGAAAACGGAACGGATCCACGGCGATGCCGGTCAAGGAGGCCAAGCCCCGGGCCGAAGGGGTCTGCATCACGCCCCTCTTTCCGGGGGGATCCAACAAGGTCAACCGCGTGGCATCGAAGGTCACTACGCGCATCAACTGCTGAAAGGGACCGATCACCTCCATGCGCCCCCACTGTCCCCAAACCCCGGAGGAGGTGATACGCACGCGCCGCTCCCCGGTCTCTTCGCTCTCCAGATCGAGGATGCCTCCCACCTCCCAGGAAAGCACCTCCTCGCGTCGTTGCCTCTGGTCCTCCTCATAGCGGGTGCGCAACAATCCCTCATCGACCGGCGGTGTCTTTTCCGGCAGGGAGGCGCACCCTGCCAGCAGCAACAAGCCCACCCAGACCCACAGCCTCATGGCTTGTTTCCGGCGGGTGCGGTCTCCTGAAGCTTGCGACGCAAGGCTTCGTTATCGCCCTTGAGCTGGAGGGATTTCTCCCAGACGCTGCGCGCCTCTTCCGTATGGCCCAGGGCCTGCAGCACATCGCCCAGATGCTCCACCACCACCGCATCGTTGGGCAACAGGCGCACCGCCTCCCGCATGTACCCCAGGCTCTCCTCCAGCCGATGCAGGCGAAAGAGTACCCAACCCACGCTGTCGGTGATGAAACCATCCCCCGGGGACAATTCCAGGGCCTTTTTGAGCATGGTCAACGCCGCTTCCAGGTTGATACCCCGGTCCGCCCAGGAATAGCCCAGAAAATTGAGGACCGTGGGATCCGCCGGATTGCGCTTGAGATACTCCATCAAATCCTGTTCCGCCTCGGGCCAACGATTCAGCTTTTCCAGGGCCATGGCGCGATTGAAACGGAACTGATCCTTCTGCCCGTCCGCCGCGAGGCCTGCGGCGGAACTCTCCAGCACCCCCGGGAAATCTTCCGTCTGCAACTGGTAGTTGTTCAGCAGCAGCAGGTACTCGACCCGCCCGGCCTCCATCTGCAAAAGCTGCTGCAACCGTTTGATGGCACTTGGAAAGTCCTTGCGTGAGCCCTCGATGAAGGCGAGTCGGAACTGGGCATCCTTGAAGTAGGGGCTGCTCTCCGGAACGTCGATGAAGGCCTTGGCCGCCTCCTCGGAACGCCCCATCACCGCCAGGGTCTGGCCGATGAAAAAGCGAATGCCCGGATTGTCCGTCTCCACGGCTTCGGCCAGACGCAGCTCCTGCAGCGCTTCCTCGAATTTTTCCTGATTGTAGAGGATGACGAAGGCATTGAGCCGGGGCTGAACGTTCGAAGGGAAGAGACGGCTCAAGGTGCGGAACTCTTCCAGTGCGCCGCTGACATTCTCCATTTTCAGCAGAAGTTTTCCCAAACGACTGTGCATGCGCTCGTCTTCGGGGTGGGAGGCGAGATAGGTGCGGAAGACATTCTCCGCCTCCGCGTCCCGCCCCAGCACCTGGTGGATCCCCCCCAGAGCCAGAACCGGTTCCAACTGATCGGGGGCCATCTCCATGGCCTTGCGGAAGTACTCGATGGAGCCTTCCACATCGCCGCCGCCGGCGATGGCGCGTCCCAGGGCCAATTGCCCCTTCCAGGCCTGCTCGGGATTGTTCAGCAGCGGGGAAAGCACCTCCCGCACCTTTTCGGGCTGCTTCATGCGGCCGTACAACTGGGAGAGCTGCAGGCGCACCTGCATGTTGTCCGCATCGCTTTTCAGCAATGTTTCGAAATGGCTGGCCGCTTCCGCGTCCTCCTTGAGCGCCATCAGAATGCTGGCCAGGATCAGGCGGATGGAAGCCAGATTCGGATCGATGGCCAACACCTCGCGGGCGTACAGCACCGACTTCTTCAGATCTCCGCGCTGAAAGGCCAGATTGATCACCCAGATGCGGGATTCCTTACCCTGGGGATCCGCTTTGGCGGCTTTCTCGAAAGCCTGTTCCGCCTGGAGCCATTGTTCGTCCTGCACCAGCACCTGGCCCATGAGGAAATTGTGAAAGGCGTCCATCTCCTTGCGGGCCGCCGCCGAGGCGGCGCTCTCTCCGGAGCCGATCAGGAGTTCCTCCGTGCCGTCCGGCAGGGCATTGCGGGCCGCAGCCCCCCCTCCACGACCGCTCGCCTCTCCGGTCGGAAAGGGCAGAGAACAGCCATTGGCCATCAAGACCAAGGAAAACAACACGATCCAGCGAACCAGACCTCTGCCACCACCGCCCATGACCAATCGTACCTTCCCTTCCGAAAAAAACGTCCACCGTCGGAAAACGGGTTTTTCATCCAGTGCGACCCATGATAACGCCACTGGCAAAATTTTCCCAAGGTCTCTTCGTATATTGATAAACCTGCCGGACCCCGATCCGGGCGTTATCCCGTCCGGCCCGACTCCCGCAGACGACGTATCACCAGGCCCAGATCCAGCTGATAGCGGCGCACCACATCCTGCAGGGTATCCACTTGCGAGGCCAGACAGGAACCGCAATCGATACCCTTTTCCGCGAGAATTTTTCCCAGATGGGGATGCTCGCGCAAAAGCTGTGCCATACTCTTGGTTACATCGATTTCGCCACCCATTGCCACTTCCCCCTTTGTCGTCGTCCCACCCGTGAATGCCTCCTTGCACCTTGCACAGGGATTATATATTATTCGCGGCTGTCTTTCATTGCTTTCAGCTGACAGGATCGGGGCATCCGGTCCGGACGGAGATGGAATCGTGGCCAGGAAACTCACACTCGGTGGCAAGCCCCCCCTGATCGGCAACAACGTTTCCCATTCGCACCGCAAGACCAAGCGGGCGTGGTTGCCCAATATCCAGACCAAAACCCTCTACAGCCAATCCCTGGGCCGGTCTTTCCGCATGACCATCACGGTCGAGACCCTGCGCACCCTGGATCGCGCCGGAGGGCTGGACAGCTTCCTCCTGGCTGCGGACCCCGCCAGTCTGGGCATGCCCATGCGCCGGGTGCGTGACCAAATCAGCGCCCGCGTCGCGCCCAGCGCCTGATCGTTTCTCGCCAAGGCGAAGAAAAAGCCCGACTTCCTGGGGAGTCGGGCTTTTTGTGTTTCCCGGCGGGATGGCTCATTGCCCTGACTATCAATCAGTCAAAGACAGGGCTGTCGGGAACTTCCGTCCCCAGCCCCTCCGGAGACCCTGATGGTCCCCGGCCCCCCGCAATAGTCGGTTAAAAACCGAATCACCCCTTCTCCGCAAGAAACGCCGACATCATGTGAAATCCGGGATCGAAAGAGCGACTGCCCCGACGCAGCAGCTCCTCGTCGTAGCGGTGGTTGTCGTCCGGCTCGATGCCCGTTCCCACCATGGCAAAGGGCACCGGATCCCGATTATGGGTGCGCAAGGCCACCGGCGTCGGATGATCCGGCAACGCCAGCGCCCGAAACGAGCCCTGTTCCTCCAGATAGGCCATCACCGGACCGACGACGCGGGCGTCGAAATCCTCGATAGCCTGGATCTTGTAGTCCAGTCGCCCGGCATGGCCCGCTTCGTCGGGGGCCTCCACATGAACGAAGAGTATGTCATGCTCCTTCAGCCCGCGAATACAGGTACTGGCCTTGCCTTCGTAGTTGGTGTCGATCCAGCCGGTGGCACCCGGAACGTTATAGACCTCGAAGCCGATGTTCAGGGCGATGCCCCGCATGAGATCCACCGCGGAGATCATGCCGCCGCTCAGACCGAACTTGCTGTGGAACGAGGCCAATCGGGGACGTTTACCATGTCCCCACAACCAGATGCTGCTGGCCGGCTTCTTCCCCTGAGCCACCCGCTGCCGGTTGACGGGATGCTCCCGGAGCAACTCGCGGGAGCGCACCATCAACTGGAGCGGCAAGGCGGCGTCCATTCCTTGCGGCAGATACGCCGCAATCGGCTGACCGGAAATGTCGTGGGGCGGGGTACACTGCAGCAGATCCCCGCCACCCGACCAGACCGCCAGGTTGCGATAGCCCACGCCGGGGTAAAAACGAAAACCCGAATCGGCGAAAAGTTCGTTGAGGCTCTGCATCAACAGCACGCTCTCCTCGTTGGAGATGTGCCCGGCGGAGAAGTCCTCCATGAGGATGCCATCCGCCGACAGGGTCACCAGATTACAGCGAAAAGCCACATCCGAAGGTCCCAGTTCCACCCCCATGGCCGTGGCCTCCAGGGGACTTCGCCCGGAATAGGTTCCTCGCACGTCGTAACCCAACACCCCCAGATTGGCTACATCACTACCCGGATAGTAGCCCTCCGGAGTGTTGCGCGACCAACCCCCTATCCCTTTGGATACCATACGGTCCAAATGGGGCGTCCTGGCCACCATCAAGGGGGTGCGACCTTCCAGTTCCACCATCGGAAGGTCGCTCATGCCATCACCCAGAAACACCGCGAACTTCATGCCGAACTCCCACCTACTGCAAGAGATCCTTGACGACTTCCCTCTCCTGCCGCAACTCATCCAGAACCTTCTGGAACTTGCCCTTGGCCCAGTCGCTCATATTCAGGCCTTCGACCACTTCCCAGGAGCCCTTTCCATCGTAACGCACGGGATAGCCGAAGATCAGCCCCTTGTCCACCCCGTACTGCCCGTCGGAGCGCACGGCGATGGAATACCACTGATTGTCGGGGGTCGCCTCATTGAAGAATTTGGCCGCGTCGATGGCCGCATTGGCCGCCGAGGCCGCACTCGACCCGCCACGCACCTTGAGAATTTCCGCACCCCGTTCCTGCACCGCCTTGACGAAATCTTCCCGCAGCCACTGCTCGTCAGCGATCACTTCGGTGACGGGACGGTCGTTGATCAAGGCGTTTTCAAAGTCGGGGTACTGGTTGTTGGAATGGTTGCCCCAGATGGTCACATGGGAAACGGCGGCGACCGGGACATGGGCCTTGTGGGCCAGCATGCTGGTGGCGCGGTTGTGGTCGAGGGCCATCATGGCGGTAAACCGATCCTGGGGCACCATGCTGTTGCTCATGGCGATCAGGCAGTTGGTGTTGCAGGGGTTGCCCACCACCAGAATGCGCACGTCTTCCGCAGCACGATCCAACGCCTTGCCCTGCCCCACGAAGATGGGCCCGTTTTCACGAATGAGATCAGAACGCTGCATGCCCGGAGAGCGGGGCTTGGAACCCACCAGCAGGGCGCAGTTGACCCCGTCGAAGGCTTCCGTCGGTTTGTCGGTGACCACCACCGACTGCAGTGTGGCGAAGCCGCAGTCATCCAATTCCATGACCACGCCTTCCAGCACCTTCATGGCGGCGGGAATCTCCAACAAGCGCAACTGCACGGGGCGATCCTTGCCGAACACATCCCCGGCGGCAATCCGAAACAACAGGCTGTAGCTGATGTTTCCCGCCGCTCCCGTCACCGCCACTCGAATCGGTCTCGCCATCGTCTCAACTCCCCCCAAAAGGAAAACCGCCATTAACAGGTTGCAACATCAAGAAAGTAGCTTTACCAGAGTTGCCACCTCCCCCACAATCCCTGAAAAACCCTTTCCAAGGAATTCCTGCTCATGGCCGACCTGCTCGATCGCATCAAACACCTCAAAACCGCTTTCGAAGCCGGTGGACGCCAGGCCATGGGCATCCGCCTCACCCCGGAACAGGCCGTCAGCCTGCGGTGGGAGTTGCACCAGATGTACGGCTTCGATCCCGGTGAAAGTCTGACCACCCTCTACGGGCTGGAAGTCCTTTCCACCGAGGCGGAGCAACTCACCTTCGAGGAGTGAACTCATCCCTTGGAGGTCAACTGGAACACACCATCCCACTCTTCGGGAGGAGGGTTCTGCACATAGTCCCGACAGCGATTGAGGTAGGTGCGGGTGGGGCCGTCCTCCCCGAAGCGGGTCAATAACTGGTCCATGCGCTCCATGGCCTCCTGGAAACGGCGCTCCTTGTACAACCCGACGGCCTGGCGATAACCGGTGATCAACTCCAGCCGCTCCCCCGTCAGTTCGCCTTTGCGGTCCAGAAGCTGGTAGACCGTCACCGGCTCCTTTTTGCCCACCACCCGAATGGTATCCAGCTCCCGAACCTCCACCTGCTCCTGGGCCAGCCGGTAGGTGGCGTCGGAAATCATCACATCCGAGCCGTAAAACTTGTTGGCTCCTTCCAAACGAGCGGCGAGATTGACCGCATCGCCCATGATGGTGTAGTCCATGCGCTGTTTGGAACCCATATTGCCCACCACCATGAGCCCCGAATTGAGGCCGATGCGGGTACTGAGTTCGGGGGTGCCCGCCTCTTTCCACCGGGTGCGCTGCTCCCGCAGATACTTTTGCATGTCGATGCAGGCCAGGCAGGCGCGCACGGCATGATCCGGCTGCTCCAGAGGCGCTCCCCAGAAGGCGATGATGGCATCCCCCTCGAACTTGTCCACCGTGCCCTCGTAGCGGGCGATGATGTCGCACATGGCCGTGAGGTACTCGTTCAGCAGATGCACCAGCTCCTGGGGAGTCAATTTTTCAGATATGGTGGAAAAACCCGCCACGTCGGAAAAGAGCGCCGTCATCTCCCGCTGCTCCCCTCCCAGTCGCAGGCGGGTCGGATCCTTGACCAGGATTTCCACGACCTTGGGCGACAGATACTGACCGAAAGCATCCTTGATCAGGGTCTTCTGTCCCCGCTCCTGAAGGAAGAAGCGCAGATTGATGCTCATGAAGCTCAGGAATCCGGCAATGGTGACATAGCTGACGGAGACGACCATGCCGCCCCGAACGTAGAACCAGGTCACCGCCGCCATATAGACCCCGAAGAGCAGCAGGACCAGTCCGGTTCGCAACAACGGATGGCCCACCCCGGTGGTGAGCATCAGCAGCAGCATGACCATCAGGGCGCTGGCCAGCTCCACTTGGTCGCTGGCCGGGCGCAGGGGAGCCCCCCGCATCAGGGTATGGATGGTATCGGCGATGATCTCCACCCCGTAGACCATGCCCACGGGGGTATCGAACCAGTCATGGGAAACCTCGGAGGTATCCCCGACGATGACGATCTTGTCCTTGACCCAATAGCTCAGTTCCGCCCTCTCCTCTTTGTCCAGATCCTCCAGGTGGAGAAACTCGTGGGCCGAAAGCCCCTTGACCTGACTCAGGAACCGGGCCCCGCCGGGCAGTGCGGGAAAATCGATGTAGAAGGAGTTGAACTGGTCCAGAGGCACCGTGAAGCGACCGTCGAAGATCAGTTTGCGATCCTGGAGTTTGGGCTGTGTCAGCCAGTGCATGGCCAGGGCCTGCACCGAGAAGGGCAACCCGTCCGCTTCGGAAACCATCTCCGGAAAGACCCGCAGACGGGATAAGGTGGTCCAGACCTGGCTGAAGGAGGAGATGTTGGTGTACCCGGAGCGGGTCACCTCCCGGATCGTCGGCGTGGGGTAATTGATTTTCTGGAATTTGCCGTTGCGAAATTCACCCTGGGAGACCACCAGGATGTTGCCCGCCCGCTTCAGAATCTCGGCGGTCGGAGCATCTTCCCCGTAGGAGCTGGGAAAATCCATCAGGATGTCGAGGGCCACCACATGCGCCCCCAGGGTGCGCAGATTTTCGGCAATGCGGGCAATGTCGACCCGCCGGAAAGGATAACTGCCGTAGGATTTGAAAAAGGCTTCATCCGTATTGACCAGAATCACGTCGTCCACGAAATTCATCACTTCGGGATCGCCGTACCGCTGCCGCAGCAACTGCCGGAAGGAGAGGGTCTGCTCCTCCAACATCGAAAACAGTTCCCCTTTTTCCGCAGGAATGGCCAAAGCAAAAAACAGGATCGTCAAGAACAGGTCGAATCGCTTGAGGAAATTCGTCGACATTCGTTTCCCGCTTCTTCAAGTTGGCGTGGCTGTCCTGAAACAATCATGGCGGTCCAGGTGACTGAACCGCCATGATACACACTCCCATCTGCGGAAACCAGCCCCTCCCCCGCTTGCGGGAAAAGGGTGGCTCTTTCGATCAATCCTGCTTTTCCACCAGCATCTTGTTGTAGCGCTGCGCCTCTTCCCGTTTCATGTTTTCCAGCTTGAGGGTGTTGTAGGCCTGGATCAGCAAGGGACGCATGTCGTTATCCTGCGGATGCTTCCGGAAATGGGCCTGATAGTGATCCATGGCGGCCACGGCCAGGCCCCGCTCTTCAAGGTAGCCCGCCACCATCAGGTCATCCTCCCCGGCCACCTGCTTGATCCGGCTCAAACCGGATTTGACCGCTTCCATCTCTTCGTTGCTCATCCAAACCAGGGAGCCGCCCCGCTTGGCCTCGAAGACCACTTCGGATCCCTTCATGACCTTGACGTCGAACTCGTGTTCCCCCGGCGAGGCATTGTCGATGCGCACCCGCACCACCGGATCCTTGGTGGAGGGCACGGGCAAGGTCTTGCCGTCCAGAATCAACTGATAGGAGAACTCCTCCCCCACGTTTTCCCAGGCCAGTTCCGGAAATTCCTTGGACAGGGCCACACTGCGCGCCACCTTCAGTTTGACCTCACCCTCCTGCTTGGCGCTGCGACGCAAGGTGGTGTACCGCTGGGCCTGGGCGAAGCGGTTGCTGAATCCGGCCATCAGATCACCCGAGGCCGCCGCCGGAGCCGACAGGGAACCCGCCATCACCTTCACCGCCGCCTCCTCGATCTGAATATGGGCGTTGGCGCCCATCTCCTGAAGGGTGTTGTTCGCCTGCAGGAGAACCTTCAAGGAGCCGTTGGCGCCGGTCTTCACCTGATTACCCGGGTAGACGAACTTGTTGCGGTCCAGGGGCTTCCACTTGTCCCCATCTTTGCTGAACTGCACGTCGCCGCTCAACTGCATGAGCATGGCCACCGGGGGCCGGTCCGGTTCCGCTTCGGCAGCCACCGCCGGTACAAGCCCTCCCAGCCAGCTTCCCAGGAACATCCATGCCAACAACAGAAGATGCCTCATACCGACCTCCCTTGGAGTGAATTCAACTGTCAAGACCTGGCGACGCGGTCGACAGGCCTGTCCGAACGTTCGAAAATCACCGGCCCACCAGCATGAAGGCCGACCAGACATACGGATAGCCCCAGCGGGGGTTCTTCATCATGTCCAACTGGGCCAGGCGCAGGGCCTCATGAACCTCTTTCCCGGCCAGAAGGTGCTTGTACAGACCGGTCATCAACGCCTGGGTACCCGCATCGCTCACCTCCCACAGCGAGGAGATCACGTTGCGCACCCCCGCTTCCTGGAAGGCCCGGCGCAAGCCGTAGACCCCCTCCCCTTCATGAATCTCCCCCAAGCCCGTTTCGCAGGCCGACAGGACCGCCAGATTGGTTCCGTTCAGGTTCAGCCCCAGAACCTCCAAAGCGGTCAGCACACCATCGTTGAAGGTCTCGATCTCCCCCAGATAGGGCGCGTTGGCGTTGACCCCGGCAAAAGCCAGCCCCGAACGCAACATGGGGTTGTCCCCGGGAGGCGGAACCTGGGTCAAATCGGCCCCGCGCTGCAGTTTCAGCAGGCGCTTCTTGAGGCTGTCGTCCGACTTCAGGAAAAAGCCGTGGGTGGCCACATGCAGGACGCCCGGAGGCTGTTTCAGCTCTTTCAGCGTCGCCTCCTGGGCCTGTTTCCGGGTGAAGAGCTGACCGGTGGCGCTCTTCTGCTCGGAGGCGAACCCGGCGATCAGCCGCCCCTCCTGTTCGGCTCCCGGCAGGGGATCGAACTTGAGGCCCCGCATGCCCCGGGACATGGCCCGCATGCCCTGCCCCACGGCGGAGGAGCGTCGGCCCTGAAGGGTGGCCACCTGGGCCTTGTCCACCATCTCATCGCTGTCGTAATCGGGCCCCGCCATGGTCAGGAAGGAGAGCCCCTTCTCCCGGCGGGCCGGCGTCGGCAGCAGATCCCGGGACGAGCCCAGGATGCGGATGTCGTGTGAGGTGATCAGATAGCGGTCCGACTCATCCACCAGAGCCGCAAAGGGCAGGATATGCAGCATGTCGTCCGGCACCACGAAGAGGCTCTTGCGCCCGTTCACCTGTGCCAGAAGCGGTTTCCAGAGGACTCTGTAGAGTT
This sequence comes from Magnetococcales bacterium, assembly GCA_015231925.1. Lineage (NCBI taxonomy): Bacteria > Pseudomonadati > Pseudomonadota > Magnetococcia > Magnetococcales > Magnetococcales bacterium. The sequence goes on along the minus strand of JADGAQ010000028.1, from coordinate 13,591 downwards.
TCATCCCCTTGTCGAAGATGTCGTCCTCATCGACGCCCTCTTCCTGGATGATCTCCCGAAAATCCTTGATCATGCCTCGAATGGCATCGAGATCCGGATAAACGGTGAACGAGTAGCCCGTTTTGTCTCCGTCGCGCGTCATGACGCCGGCCATCAGGGCCGGTTTGCCTTCCAGCTCCACCGCCACGAAATCGATCAGGGCGCTGCCCGATGGCAGTTTCCGGGCCACCTCGTCCAGGGTGGCCCGGCGGGTGGCCTGCTGAAACCGCAGACTCTGCCGACCCAGCTCGCCCTCGACCCGTTCCACCTCTTCCTCAAGCTCTTTCAACTTTTTGTTGAATCCGGCCGGATCTTCTGCCGTGGGGCCGGTGAGGGTCAGAGAGGCCAGATTGTTGCGAGCCGTCTGCAACGCCTTGCCCAACGCGGCCATCTTCGCATCGCCGGAGAAGGTCGCCACCTGTTGCACTTCCGAAGCGATGCGGAAGAGCAGTCCCTTGCGCTGCAGGCTGACCTCCAACAGTTCCTTGCCGGCCTGCTCACTATTCAGACCGCGCAACAAACCCAGATGGGCATGCAACTCCGGAGTGTGCAGACGCACATACCCCTCTCGGGCATTTTCACCCGCCACCCACATCATGCGATCCAGAAATCGGGTACGCCGCTGGAAGGTCTCTTTTGAGAGCTTCAGAGCCTCACCGGGGCGACCGGCTTCCCGTTCCAGCCGGGCCAGGGTGTTGCGAATCTCGAAAGTGTAGGGATGTTGTTGCCCCAAAGCCCGGTCACTGGTCTCCAGGGCTTTGTTCAGGAGGTCACGAGCCTGATCGAAGCGTTTGACATCGACCCAGAGCGCCCCCAGATCGTGCATGGAGCGAATGACATCCCGATGTTTGTCGCCAAGCAGTTCACGCCGCCCGTTCAATGCCTGGGTGAGCCGCTGTTCCGCCTCGCCGCTCTGCCCCTGCATCCGGGCCACTCGCCCGAGGTTGTTCAGGGCCGTCAGTGTGGAGGTGTGCTTCAGGCCGTAAACCTTCTCGAAGCCCTGGTAGACCTTGGCAAAGTGGTTTCCGGCCTGGGCCGCGTCACCCTGCAGCAGACTCATGTAAGCCAGATTGTCCAGAAAGCTCAACGTATCCGGATGAGATTCCCCATTCTTTTTGGTGGAAATCTGCACCAATTCTGCCAGGATGGCGGTGGCCTTTTCGAAGTCACCCTGACTCTCGTGCAACAGCGCCAGACTGTTCGAAGCCGCCAGAGTGGTCGGGTGTTCGTTACCCAACAGAGCCTTGGCGTTTTGCACCGCCTGGCGGAACAGCGGTTCCGCCTGGTCGTAAAGCCCCTCTTCCTCCAGCATCAGACCCAGATTGTTGAGGATGGTGATGGTGATCTGGTGTTTCTCTCCCAACCCCTTGCGGGCCTGGACCAGCGCCTGATTGAACAGGGTCTCCGCATCCCGGGAGTAACCGCGCTTCTTTTTGATGCCCGCCAGATTGGTCATGGAGGAGACCACGTTGGGATGGGTGGCTCCCAAGGCATCCTTTTCGAAGGCCAGAACCTCACCCGCCAGTTTTTCAGCCTCCGGCAGATGGCCAAGGGCTTCCTCGATGCCCGCCAACTGGTCCATGGCACGGAAGCGCAGATCAGGCTCCGCATGGGGATCCTGCTCCAGGGCCTTCAACACCGACGTGGCCGTCTCCCTGGCCGGCTGCAACTCTCCGGCGCGGCGCAAAGCGTCCGCAAGACCCAGCCGGGCTTCGACCAGATCCCCTTCCGAGGGGCCATAGCGCCGTTCCATGCGGCTGACCACCGCCCGGTATTCCGCCACAGCCTGACCACCGCCACGCTGCAGATCGACCCGCGCCCGATCCAGGCCGCACAACAAACTCTGAGGATGCCACGCTCCCAGGCTGCGATCCATCTGGGCACAGGTCTCGGAGAGCAGCTTGAAGGCCGGATCGTAGTGGTTGCGGTTGCTGTAAAGGGTGGCCAAACTCCGGGCCAACTCCAGGGTCATCAGATGGCCGGCCCCCAATTGGCTGGTGGACTCTTTCTGCAAGGCCAGGCGCAAAGCGGTGGCCTTGTCGAAATCGAGACGGCTTTCCCAGACCTCCGCCAGGAGGTTTCCGGAGGAGAGGGTCTCGGGGTGACCCGCTCCCAGAAGCGCGGCCCCCACTTCGCGGCTCTTTTCCAGGGCTGCCACAGCCTCGTCGAGGCGTCCCAGGCGGAAGAAGGCCATGCCCTGCAGGCGTGTGGCCTCCATTTGCGCCGGATGGCGACCGCTCAGGACGCGACCACCCTCCCGCACGGCGGTGGCAGCCTGTCGGCTCACCTGTTCCCAATCGTTGCCCTCGGCGGCCTGCCGGGCTTTGTCCAGAGCGGTGCGCACCTTGGAGAGGGAGTCGATCTCCTCGTCATCCAGCATGCGGTTCTTGCTCTGCAAGGCGGCCATCACCTTTTCCAAACCGGGCGGCAAGGCACCGGCCATATCGGTCAACGCCTGGTCCAAAGCGGGCAGCGCGGCCCGATCCCCCTTCACCACGGCCTGTTCGGTGGCCTTCTTCAACACCTCCCGCGCCGGATCGACCTGTCCGGACCGGAAAAGGGCGGCGGCCTCGGCCAGGGGGCCCTGCCCACCAGCCGGCACGGCGGGAGATACCGGGGCTGCCGGAGATTGCGCCGTAGCGGCGGGCGTTGCGGCAGAGTTCGCCGGAGGCGGCGCAGGAGCTGCACCGGGTTGATCGGGAGCCTTGGCGGGCAGCACTTTGGATTGGGACATGGCAGCGGCAGCGTCACCCCCGCCCACCATCTCGAACCATTTACGGGCCTCTTCGGGATTGCGCGGCACGCCAAAACCCTCGGCGTGCATGAGCCCGAGGTGATAGCGCGCCCCGGCATGGCCCTGCTGGGCCGCCTTGCCGAACCAGGAGAGGGCTTCCTTGTAGTCCTTCTCCACACCTTGTCCCATGAAATAGATCACGCCCAGCTTGGCCTGGGCCTCGGCAGAGCCCTGATCCGCCGCCAGGCGGTACCACTTGATGGCTTTGGCGTCATCCTCCGGGGAGCGTCCTCCCAAAAAGAGATCCCCCAGTTTGACCTGGGCAGAGGGATCACCGGACTGGGCCTGGGGTTCCAGAACAGCCGCTTTCTTCTCCAGTGCCGCGTTGTAGGGATCGGCATCCGCAGCCCGGGAGATGGCACACGGCTGAAAGATCAGCGCCAGAGCCAGCAGGGAGATACCTCCAAGCTGTCGGGACACCTTCGTCGGCCCTGGCCGTTGCTGTTTCTTCTCTGAAGCCATCATGACATCCTCACCCATCTGAAGAGCCCGAAGTCAGGTGATCAATTGTCGCCACAACCCTTCCCCGCGGCAACAATTTCCTGCCCCATGATCCATTTGGACTACCCGGAGGCCCCCTGTTTCAACTGGGGCTGGCCTGGTTTTCGTTGGTATTTTGCTCCTGCTCCTGCTGCTGTTGCTGTTGCTGCTGCTCAAGCTGTTGTTGCTGTTCCTGCTGCTGTTGCTGTTCCTGCTGTTGCTGTTCCTGTTGCTGCTGTTGCTGCTGTTGCTGCTGTTGCTGTTGTTGGGTGATCGGTGTGGCCAAATCCCCCTGGATCACGGCGGACTGAGCGGATTGCAAGGCATTGTTCAAGTTGACCTGGCTGCTGTCGATACTTTGCTGCGCCGCCTGGGAGGAGGTCTGATCGATTTGCCCCTGGGCGTTGATGGCGGTCAACTGGCCGTTTGAATTGACGACGTTTTGCATCAGGCCGGTCACATCCGACTGCCCGGCCTGCTGGGTCAGCGCGGCGACGGACTGATTGACCGAGGGGGCGACCTGGGCGACAACCGCCCCGAGGGAGAGACCCGAGGCTTCGGAGACCGATTTGGAGATCATGGCGGCGGCGGCGGGGTTGGTTTGGGCGACGCTGGTGGCGATCTGGGTGGCCTGGGAAGGAACCGCCATAGCGACCGAAGCGGCCACCTGGGCCGCAGCAAGGGGATTCGCCTGGCTGACCGCCTGGGCGATGGCTCCCGCCTGAGTGGGATTGGCCGTAGCGATGGCGGCGGCCACCTGGGCCATCTGAGCCGGGGTTCCGCCGGAGAGGCTGCTGGCCAAAGCGGAGGGAGTGATCAGATTGGCCCCGCCCAAGGCGGCCGCCATGGGAACCAGCTGGCCCGGATTGGCGGCGGCCATGGCCGTGATAATCTGCTGTGCCTGCCCCGGAGAGGCCGTGGCCACGGATAAAGTCACCGCCGCCGCCGAGTCGGGTTTGACCGCCGATACCGCCACGGCAACGGCCGCCGCTGTCGTCGGCGAGGCTTTGGCGATCGTTGAAGCCAGAGCCGCCGCTTGCGAAGAAGAAGTCGCCAGGGGCGCCGCTGCCTGAGCAATCGCCGCCGCCTGGGCAGGCGCCTGGGAAGCCGCCGCCGCCGGAACGAGGCTGAGGGCCTCCTGCCGACTGGCAGTCGGCAAGGAAGAGATGGCCTGACTGACCGCCGACGAAGCCGCTGCCGGAGAGACCTGGGAAACCGCCGCCACGATAGTGGCCGCTGAAACGGCGTTATCGGTTTTGCCGGGTACGGAAACAGCACTGCCGACGATGATATTGGTCATTGCAGTGTTGGCGCTAACGGCGGCTGCCACCACCTGAACCACCTCCTGGGAAGTCGGAGCCACCCGCACGATGGCATCCACCACCTGCTGAGTGCTGTTTTGCACGTTGAACTGGTTGGCCGTGGTCATGCTACCGGTATGCCTGCTCACATCCGCCGAAGCCGAAGCCACCCCTCCCACAGCCTGGGCGCCGAAATCCCCGGCCAGGGGGGCGCCCTGTTCGAGGGACCCCTGAGCCGCCACCAGAACCGACAGGGCCCGTTGCGCCACATCATCGGTCACGGCCTGCGCCTCTCCGATCAGATTCAGCCCGGCGATCATCCCCTTCAACCACGAGCCCCAGTCGCGGGACTGCCGGCCCCGGTCCGGTTCGGAAACCGGATCGTCGTTTGGCACGACGGGGTTCGGGGCAGATGGCGGGGCGGGCGATTTGGACGGCGTCGCTGCGGGAACGGCGACAGGTTTGGCATCCGACACCTCGGCCCCGAGCTGTTTGCGGCTGGGAAGACGGCTGATGCGAGCATCCTCCGCCAACTGTTCCGCTGTGAGCAACACCATTTCGGGCAGTTTCTCCCCCAATTCACTCTTCAGATGGCGAATACCCTGCGCACCGATGGCCACCGGCATGCCGGCGGGATTGACCAGAGGGGCGTTTTTGCTCCCGGTGGCCAGAAACTGCCCGGCCTTCAGGGGAATGCTCCCTTTGGCGTTGCGCAACTCACCCTCACCCTTGGGAAGGCTGATGAAGAGGGGTATTCCCGGAACGACGATGCCTTCCGCCACGGTACCGCGCACCCCCATGGTCGCCGTGGGGGTGCCGATATTGATCTGGGAATCCTTCACCCCGAAGCCGGAGATATAGCGAAAAGCGCCCTGCTCGATGCGGGTGTTCTGTTCGGTGCGGCTCTCGACGGGATTGAACGCGAAATGGTTCACCACCGCCTTGGCATCCGAGCCGAAGGTATAGGTGGAGCCATCCCGCAATCGCATGACCAATTTGGCACCGGGTCCCGTTTCCACGATCTGGCCGGGAAGAATGCGATCATTCACCGCCAGGGGTTTCGGGGTTTCACCGGGGCGGTAGCCCTTGACCTCGTTGCGCACATGGACCACCCGACCGACATAGGGCTCTTCCTCCGCCATTGCGGTCAGCGGCGGACCACCGGTTGCCAGTACGAAGATCGCTGCCAGGAGCATTCTTCTCTGCTCTTTCATCGTCGCCACTCCTTATACCGAGATGTCACACCGGTCGTTCTCAGTTACGCATCGCAAGGTTTCGTTCCATGATAGAGTAACCCTCGGGGAAAGCCGAATCCTTTTTTCACCCAGGGTTACTCCGGCCCCTCCGTTGCCGATCGAACCGGCAAAATGATCCACTCTGCCGGAAGATGAAAGGGGAGGGTCGCCGGGTTGATCGCGCCGTCGGGACGACAGAAGGGGCCCTGTCCGCAGGACACCTGGCCATTTCGCCGTCCAATGCACCCAATTTCCAAGGAGGCACAAAGTTTGCATTCCTTCTGCTGGGCCGATCCCTTGACTCACATCCACTTTTTTCGAACAGAATGAGGCCATTCGAAACAAGCAATACATTCGGACAAAAACGATCACTCCGGAAAATGTCTTCCGGATGTCGTTATTAAAAAGGAAGAAGGCATTACCATGTTTCCCTGTTGCCGCCAATCCCATGCGTAGAAAGTGCCAGCCCGCACTCTACCTGTTGCTGCTGGGAGCTCTGTTGTGGAGCTTCACAGGGGATCTGCGCGCTCGGGATGAAAAGGCCAAGGGCATCTCGATCGGGATTTTTCGCATCAACCCAAGCTTCAATATGTCCTCTTCCTACAGTGACAACATACTAAAGACATCGGACAACCGGATTGCGGATAAGATTTTATCATTCAAACCCGTGCTGCAGATAACCACCCACTGGAGAAAACTCACCTTCTCCGCCGGGTACCAGGCCGACGTGACCCGTCATGAATCCTGGACCTCCGAGGATTTCGCGGACCAGGGACTGCGCGTCAATGCCAGCTACGAACAACCCAACAAGATGAAATTCGCCATCGAAGGAGCCTCCGACTGGAATCACGATACCCGGGGTGCGCCCGATACCGGATTCGGCGACATCAAAGCGCCACCAAAGAAGTGGCGCCACTATTCGGTTGAAACCAAGGGGGAATACACTCTCAACCGCTTCAAGACCCTCTTGTCGACCTCCCGGGATATCAACGACAAGGAGAACGTCGGTCACTACTGGGACAAGGTGGCCTTTTCCGTCATGTACGCCATCTCGCCCAAAACGTCCCTGCTGACCGAACTCAGCCGCAAATCGATCCACTACGACGACGCCACCCTGAAGCGGGACAGCCTCGAAACAGGCCTTGGGGCAGGCCTCACCTGGCGCGCCACCGCCCAGACCACCGGCGAAGTGCGCGTGGGCATGAAAGCCAAAAGCCTGCCCGACAAACCCCAGAGCGACACCTCCTCCACCACCTGGGACGGAAATGTCGTCTGGAAACCGTTGCGTCACACCTCCGTCGGACTGAACCTGAACCGCGACTTTCAGGAAGGCGGCGAAACGGATCTCTATTTCGTCACCACGGGCGCCAGTCTCTCCCTGGAACATCAGGTGCGTTCATTCTTGACACAAACCGCCAAGCTTTCCTATACCAACAATGCCTACGCCTCCTCGTTGGAAAACAATTTGTGGAAAGCCGGAATTGGGGTAAACTACCAATTCCCTCGCTGGTGGACCATGGGCGTGGATTTGAGCCATACCGTTCAGGAGTCGAACAGGCCCGGCAGCAACTACGACGACAATGCGGTCATGGTTACCTTCAAAGGAGGGATGTGAGACGGTCCCCGACGAGGCCGCTCGCCACCCGATCAGCCATTCTTGCGGAAAAGGTATGAGATATCCCGTTTTCCTTTCCGTAACCTTTCGAAGGCACATCACCCTCATCGCCGTGGTTCTTCTCGGCTGGGTCGTTCCGCTCGCCCGGGCGGCAGGTGACCTCGACCTGCCCTCCACCTATCGGTTGGGGCCCGGCGACAAGATCCAAATCACCGTAGCCGAAGAGCCCGATCTCAGTCTGGAAACGACCATTGCCCCCAGCGGCAAAATTTCCTACTCCTTCCTGGGGGAGATCACCGTCGAAGGCCTCACCGGGAAAGAACTCGAAAAGGATTTGACCCGTCGCTTCCAGGACGGTTTTCTGCGCAATCCGGTGGTCAATGTCTCCATCACCTCGTATCGCATGGTCTACGTCAACGGTGAAGTATCCACCTCCGGAGGATATCCCTTCCGTCCGGGGTTGACCGTGCGCAAGGCCATCACTCTTGCCGGGGGATTCTCGGACCGGGCGGATCGCGAGCGCATTACCGTGATCCGTGGCCAGAGCAGCCGAAACAAGGAGATCCCCATTCACCTCGATGATCCGGTCTTTCCGGACGACATCATCACTGTCCCGGAAGGCTTCTGGTAAGAAGGATCAAGGCCCATGTCCGAAAATCCCTCCCCCTCTTTTTGGACGGACGGAGCCAAGAAGACGGGGCTCATCACCCCGGCGGCACCGCCGGCGCCGGCGTTTGCCTCCCCAGGGAGACCCCCGACCGTCCTGGATGACGAGGTCGTCTCCGGCCTGCCCCTGCGACACTACTGGCTCACCTTCCTGAAACGCAAGTGGCAGGTGTTGAGCATCCTCCTCTTCGTCCTGATCCCCACCTCCCTGCACGTCTGGTCCCTGGTTCCCCTCTATCGCGCCTCGGCCATCCTGCTGATCGAACAGCAACAACCCAAACTGATCTCCCTGGGCGACCTCTACTCCACCGATCAGGATCCGGCCTACCTGCAAACCCAGCTCGAACTGCTGCGCAGTCGCAATCTGCTGGAGGAGGTCGTTCGCCGGCAGAAACTCCATCAGGCTCCGGAATACGACCCCGCCGCCCAAAGCAAAAAAAGGGGCTGGACCCTCTCCAACTGGATGCCCGCCAAATGGCTCGACCTGCTGCCGATACAGGAAGATGCGAGACCGACCGCTCCTCCGGAGGGCGCCTCCACCCAACAGATCGATCCGAAGCTGATGAATTATCTGGTCGCCGTACTCGGCAGCCGGATTTCGGTGGAGTCCATCAACCGCAGCCATCTGGTGCGGGTCACCGTGGTTTCCGAAAGCCCGGAACGGGCCGCCGAAACCGCCAACTCCCTGGCCAAAACCTACATCGACCAGCAACTGGAAGCCAAACTCCAGATGACCCAACATGCGGCATCCTGGTTGATGGAGCGGTTGGACGGGCTCAGAAAGCAGTTGGATACCTCCGAGAAGGAACTCCAAATTTTTCGTGAGGTCAACGGCCTGGTCGGAGACAACACCCGTACCCAGGGAACCGATTCGGACCATATGCTCAATCTGGAGGTGGTGAAGAGCCGGGCCAAAGCCATCGAAATCCGTACCAACTACGAGCGCCTGCGCGCCCTGGTGCAGAATACCGAGCCGGCGAAACTGGTCAATCTGCCTTTGCCGGACAGCGGCCTTTTGCTCGAAATGAAACGGCAACTGGTGCAGATCGAAAAACGCCTCACCGAACTGGAGGAACGCTACGGACCCAAACATCCGCTGCTGATCCGGACCCAGAAAGAACAGGAAGAGACCCAGCGCAAAATTGCCGCGGAAGCCTCCCGTTTGGTGGAATCGATGCGCCACGAAGCGGATGTGGCCTCGGCCATGGCCTCCAGCCTGGCGGGTCAGATGAGTGCCCAAAAGGGTGAAGCCCAGCGCATGCAGCAAAAATCGATCGAGATGAGCCGCCTGGAACGCGAGGTCGCCGCCAATCGCCAGTTGTACGATCTCTTTCTGAAACGCTTCAAGGAGACCGACGCCACGGAAGGCATGCAGTCCGCCAACGCCCGCGTGGTGGACATGGCCACGCCGCCCATGTCCAGCTTCGAGCCCCGTCGGGGCCAGGCCGTACTGCAGGCCACGGGTGTCGCCTTCGTCCTGAGTCTGGTGGTCATCTTCATTCTGGAAGCCGTCGATCAGAGCATCAAAGCTCCCCAGGAGCTGGAACATCTGACCAGCATCCCCCTCTTCGCCACGCTTCCGGCATTGAAAGCCCAGCGTTCCCAATCGATCACGCCGGAGGAGATGCTCTCCAAGAATCCGAAATCAAATTATGCCGAAGCGATTCGAAGTCTGCGAACCGGCCTGCTCTTCTCGAATCTGGACCATCCCCACCAGATCATCATGGTCACCTCGTCGATTCCGGAAGAGGGCAAAACCACCGTGGCCATCAATCTGGCCACCGCCTTTTCCCAGTCCGGTGATCGGGTCATGCTGCTGGAGGCCGATCTGCGCCGGCCTCGTCTGAAGAAGGTCTTCAATGTCACCGCGCCTCGCGGCATCACCGGATTTCTCTCGGAAACCCTCAGCAAGGAGAACCGCTCCGGGGTGGAGCGGCGCACCCTGGCCGTGCGGCGCACCCAAACGGAACGCCGGGTCACTGCAGCCCGCGTCGCCGGCTACAAGGGGATCGAACGCCGTTCCGGACTCGATCGCCGCTCCGGATGGGAACGCCGCCAACGTCACGATCGCCGCCAGGATATTTTTACCATCCTCAGCCGGGAGATCATCCTCTCCCCCCAGGGAGTCTCCGTTCTGCTCAGCGGGCCGACCCCGCCATTCCCCAGCGAAATCCTGGCCTCGCAACGCTGGCGCTCCATGCTCGCCCTGCTGCGCAACCACTTCGACCGCATCATCATCGACGCCCCGCCCACCCTGCTGGTCACCGACGCACAGATTCTGGGGGAACAGGCCGATGCCGTGGTCTTTGTCGTCAAGGCGGCCAGTACCAACCGCGATACGGTCATGGGCGCCCTGAAACGTCTGCAGCACGCCCGCATCAACCTTGTCGGCACCGTCTTCAACAGCGTGGATATGAAGCGTCTGGTCTATTATAGTGGATATCGGTACGGCTACGGATACGGGTACGGCTATGGATACGGTCAATACAGCAGTCACGGGTACTACGGTGAATCCGAGGAGAGCTGACGCCACTGCGGGACGTGTCCGATGCTGATCGATCGCAACGGCCAAACCTGGATCGACATCCATTGTCATCTACTGCCAGGTTTGGACGATGGCGCCGCCACCCTGGACGAAACACTGCACATGGCGCGAATGGCGGTTGCCGACGGTATCGGTCACATCGTGGCCACGCCCCATTTCACCCCGGGCATCTACGTCCACTCCGGCGAAACCGTGCAAAAGGCCGCTTCTTCCCTGCGCGACATCCTGCGGCGCGAAAATATTGCCCTCGAACTGAGCGTGGCTGCCGATATCCGACTCGGGCCGGAGATGATGGATCTGGTCCGGCGGGGGGAGTTGCCCATCCTGGGTTCTCACGGGGAAAAAAGCTATTTTCTGCTCGAATTCCCCCATGACTCGGTACCCGCCGGCTCCCTCCAGGCGGTGCAATGGCTGTTGAAACAAGGTTTGGTGCCTGTCCTGACCCACCCCGAGCGCAACCTGGCCATTCAGCAACGCCTCGACATACTGGCCCCCTTCCTGGACGCCGGTTGCCTGGTCCAGGTCACGGCGGACGCCCTCATCGGTCGTTTTGGCGCCCTGGCCCGGCAGATTGGGGAGAAGCTGTTGCAGCGCGGCTGGGTCCATGTTTTGGCCACGGACGCCCACGACCCCGAAGAGCGTCCCCCGCTCCTCTCCCCCGGTCTTGCCGCGGCGGCTCGCTGGGTGGGTTGGCCCCAGGCCACCGCCATGGTGACCACCACCCCCGCCCGAATGCTGGGAGGCCGAGGATGACCTTCTCCCTGCGTTTTGCCCTGCTTCTCGCCTTTTCCCTGACCCTCGCCGTCTGGTCCGCCCTGTGGACCCTGGCCGATTTTTATTCCCTGCCCTGGCAATGGGCCAAAGAAAAAAGCACCAAAAAGGCCATCCCCCAATTCCGTCTCAAAGAGACCCGTGACCTGATGGCCAAGGCCCATGAACTCAACCCCAATCAGGTGGACTACCTCCTGGAACTGGCTCAAGGCACCTATCAACTGGCCAACGAGGAGGTGCGCCACTCCGAAGGGGAAAAGGCCCTGCTGCAGGAAGCCTTGCGCTACTACGAACGAGCCGCCTCGCTGCGACCCTCCTGGGCCACCACCTGGATCAATCTGGCCGGTGTGCGTCTGCGCCTGGATCCGGAGCAGTTGCCGGAGGCACTGAAAGATCTGGAACGGGCCATCACCCTGGATCCCTGGAGCCCAACCATTCAGATGCGCGCCGTTTCCCTGGGCTTCGTGGTGTGGCCTTATGCCTCCTCCACCTTACGGGAACGCCTCATCAGCAATGCGGTGAAAGCCTTGAACGTCGATGCCAAACGGGTCATCCAACTGGCCATGGAGAAGGGCCTGATCGGAGAACTGGAACCCTTGTTGACTCCCGAGGCCCGAACCATCCTGGAGAAAATGCGTGGACAACCGTGAGCCGGAAGCCCCAGTGAAGGTTGTGGCATCGTTTCCCCCTGACGAGGACGATTCCCCTTCTTTCCGTTTACTGTTCGGCGGATTCCTGCTGTTGATGATCTGGTTGCCCCTGCCGCTGGGCAGCAATCGTCACTGGGCCTGGGGCATCATGGCCACCTGGACTTTTCTGCTGCTGGCTGTCTGGGCGATCTCCCACCTGCAGCGGCCCATGGTTGCCAATCCGCTGCTGCGCAACCATCCTTTCCCGTTTATTCTCTTCCTTGGCTTCAGCCTGATCCCTCTATTTCAGGTCATTCCGCTGAATATCCAGTTTTTGCGCCTGCTCTCTCCGGCCAGTCTGGATATGTTCCTTTACGCCGGACAGGAAAGCCGCTCCCTGCCCATCTCTCTCGACACCCAGGCAACAATGGCCATGTGGTTGAAAACGACGGCCTATCTGACGGGAGGATGGCTGGTACTGGTGCTGGCCAGAACCCGGCAACGCCTGACCTGGCTGGCCTGGATCATGTTGCTGACGGGCGTTGCCGAGGCTTTTTACGGACTGGCCATGGTGCTTTCCGGAATCGAAATGATCTGGTGGTTGCCAAAATGGTCCAGTCAGGGTTCCGCCGCCGGCACCTTCGTCAACCGGAACCATTTCGCCGGATTTCTCGAAATGACCATTCCCCTCGGATTCGGGCTGTTGATTGCCCGTCTGCCCTCCCGTTCACGGGAATCCAGCTGGAAGGAGATGATTCAATACGACCTGAAGTTCCTCTTCAGTCAGACGGGAATCGTCTTCATTCTGGTGGTCACCATGTTCATCGGCCTGTTTCTGACCAATTCCCGAGGAGGTGCGGCAGCACTGCTCTTTTCGCTGTTTCTGATTTCGGGTCTGACCTTCTTTCGCTCCTACAGTTCCACCCGGGAAAAGCGCCTGATGGCGCCTATCCTGGCCATCTCCATCCTGGCCGGCATCTGGCTTGGCTTGGGAAACCTGACGGGGCGATTGATCAACACCGAACTCGAGGACAAATCCCGAACGGCGGTCTTCGAAGCAACTCTCGGCAAAATCGCCAATTATCCGATGTTCGGCTCCGGAGGGGGCACCTTTCAGTACACCTTCCCGCTATACCGACCGGAGAAGATCCACCGTTTCTACGACCATACCCACAACGACTATCTGGAGATGCTGGCCGATTTCGGTGTGGTGGGGTTCAGCCTGCTGGCTCTGGCCACGGGCATTTGCTGGTGGATCATGCTGCGCAGTTATTTAAAGCGACGGGATCCTCTGGCGAGGGGATTGCTCTTCGCCAGTCTGAGTGGCACCCTCTCGCTGGCCCTGCACGGATTGTACGACTTCAACCTGCAGATTCCCTCGAACGCCTTTTACTTCGTGGTGCTGTTGGCCATGGGGTTGCAGGCCGGCCAATTGCCGCATCAAAGCCGACGCAAGGGCAAGCCGCTGGTATAAGTCATCGGGGGTCCGGGGGGGATAATCCCCCCCCGTATACCC
>JADGAQ010000027.1 GCA_015231925.1 Magnetococcales bacterium | reverse complement strand
TTCTAAATGGTGGAGCTGAGGGGGATCGAACCCCTGACCTCTAGAGTGCGATTCTTGAGGTATGCCTTTCCTGGGGCTTCCGGCTCTCCCATTAAACCATAATAAACAAAGCAGTTTACCGCTTGCTGTTTCCCCCTGTTTCCCCTATTTTGAATCCTGCTGGGTACTATGTGGGTACTGGAAATCTCTCCAGTACCCAACTCCAGGGAGGGGAGACCATGGCCGTCAAGCTGACCAAGCGCATGTTGGATGCCACAGTGTCGGGGGAACAGGACGCTTACCTGTTTGACTCCGAAGTGACCGGCTTTGGCGTCAAGATTACCCCCACCGGGCGCAAGGTGTTCATCTGCCAGTACCGCGCCACCAACCAGAAGAAGCGCGTCACCATCGGCGTGTATGGCTCCCCTTGGACGGTAGACCTTGCCCGGCAAGAGGCCGTCCGTCTGCTGGGGATTGTGGCCGAGGGAGGCGACCCCGCCGCCGACAAAGCGCAAGCCAAAAACTCCCCCACCATGGCGGAACTCTGCGACACTTTTTTGCAAGAGGGGGTGGCGGACCAAAAGGCGTCCACCGTGGCCATAGAGCGCGGATATGTCGCCCGCCACGTCAAGCCATTGTTGGGCTCGAAACGAGCCGATCAAGTGACCAAGGCGGACATTCAACGCCTCATGGTGGCCATCGCCGAAGGTAAGACCGCCGTGGATGAAAAGACCGGACCCCGTGGCCGCGCCATCGTGACCGGGGGCAAGGTGACGGCGAACCGGGTTGTTGCACTGCTGGGAGGGGTGTTCACCTTCGCCATTGAACGCGGATTGCGGGCCAACAATCCCGCCCACGGGTTGAAAAAGTATCCCGAGCAAAAACGGGAACGCTTCCTTTCCGGGGAAGAACTCGCCCGGCTGGGGGAGGCGCTGCGGGAGGCGGAACAGGAGGGAGTGAATCCAACCGCCATCGCCGCCCTTCGGTTGCTGCTGCTGACCGGGATGCGCCGGGGCGAGGTGCTGACCCTGCAATGGTCCCATGTGGACTTCGAGCGGTCATGCTTGCGGCTGCCGGACTCCAAGACCGGGGCGAAGGCGGTTCACCTTGGGGCGGCGGCGCTGGAACTCCTGGCGGGGCTCCCCCGGATTCACGGGGAACCCTTCGTTTTTCCCGGTTCCATCCCCGGTCAACCCCTGGTGGGGCTCCCCCGCGTCTGGCTCAAGATTCGGGATCGGGCCGGACTCTCCGACGTTCGGATTCATGACACGCGCCACGGGTTCGCGTCGGTGGGCGTCACGTCCGGAATGGGGCTTCCCATCATTGGGGCGCTGCTGGGCCATACCCAAGCCAGCACGACGCAGCGGTACGCCCACCTGTCCGCCGATCCCCTCAAACTGGCCGCCGACCGCATTTCCGGAACCATCGCCGCCGCCCTGAACGGCGACAAGGCCGAAGTGATCCCCCTCAAAAAGGTGCGTTGATCATTCCCCGTGAACGATTTTCTTCCCTCTCCCCTCTGAATGTGTAAAGCTACACAATATGAACAGCGCGGACATCATCAAGCGACTTCTTGCCGAGGGCTGGGAATTGGTGGGCGGCAAGGGGAGCCATCAAAAATTCAGGCATCCCCTGAAACCCGGTCATGTGGTGGTTCCGCACCCCCGCAAGGATCTGGCATTGGGAGCGGCGAGGAACATCTTTCGGCAAGCCGGTTGGGAGTGGAGGTGAACATGCTTTATCCCGTGTACGTCCATCCAGGCGACCAGGACCACGCCCACGGCGTGACCGTCCCCGACTTCCCCGGCTGTTTTTCGGCGGCGGACGATTGGACGGACATTCCCGCCATGATCCAGGAGGCGGCGGAACTCTACTTTGATGGCGAGGCCATGGACATTCCCCCGCCCCGCCCGCTGGAGGAGTTGACCCGGCTGGAGGAGTTCCAGGGGGGCGTCTGGATGATGGTGGATATCGACACGACCCGCATCCGTCCCAAGGCGTTGCGGCTCAACATTTCCCTTCCTGAACCCCTGGTGCGGCGCATCGACGATTACGCCAAGGCGCATCACCTGACCCGATCCGGTTTCCTCGCCCGTGCGGCGGAAAGCGCGTTGCATCCCGAGTGACCCCCTATCCGGCGTGCGCCATCGTGGAGACCATCCTGCGCGGGGATTACCCCGACAGCATCAGCCTGGAAAAGCTGCGGGTGGGGATTCCGCTGGATTGGGAGGAGCAACATGACATGTTCGGCGTCCGGGCGGCGTGACGACTTGAGAGTTCCGTGCTGTCTGGACACAGTGACCGTGTGCTGGTCTACGAGAGGCTCATCCTTGGTTCCAATCTTCTGGAACTAGCGCTGGTGGTTTGGTCCATGGTTGTTCCACTAACGCACCCTGGAACCACGGCTCGCGAAGATTCGCGTGCTCAGTGACGATCAGCTGGAAACCAGGGGCGTCATCCTGCGTGAACTTAAGTAGCAACTTAAAAAGCCTCCGGACGGCCTCCATATCAGCGTCGGCCTCCGTCTTCTGGATCGTGCCGTCGGCTTCTTTGTAAACCGCCTCGGATGGGAAATAGACCTGAGTTGGCTGGTCAACCAATAGGAACTTCGGAATGGGGCGGTTATTCTTGACTGCGAATAGGTGCAGGGCTAGAAGTGCCGAGAGATGGTAGGCCAGATGGTTCTCACCACCGCCGGTTCTGCTCATAGGAACCGGGCGATCGGGCCGATCGAAGACGATCGTGATGTTGGCCAAGTCCAAACGCACTGGAAAATTTCGGAACTCTGCCTCGAACTTCTGGATGTATTGCGAAATATAAGAGGAGATGATGTTCAGTATAGATTTTAATCGTTCATTGCTGTCGTCCGCGCCGATTCTTTTTTCCAAACCCTCAACCTTTTGCTTGATTCGGCTGTACTCACCCTCAAGTTTAGCTAGCTCCTCGTTCGGTGAGATGTTTTCCAGAAATAGGCTAATACGACCAACAACCCGTGCTGCAGCATTGTTACGGTTGCCCATCTGAGCGATCTCATCATTAACCGCGATCACGGCAGAAAGCTCTGCTTCCTTTGCTTTGATAGCGGCAGAAATCTTCTGTGCCTCGGTATTCAGTTCGGAGAGGTAGGCATCTAGTTTGGGACGTTGGCCGGTAGCGATGCGCAATTCAACGTCAAGCGATTGCAGTTCATTGAGCAGGGCTATGGCGATGGGAGAATCCATCGCCAGGTTTCGCTCACTGAATGGCCACTGCCATTCGCCAGTGTCCGGGTTCCTCGGCAGTGCTTTGATAGAGGCCAACCGCTCCAATTGCTCTTTGGCTTCACTTTCGTAACCTCCTGCACGTTTGGAAAACTGTTGGGCAGCATCGATTCTGGCTTGCGCATTACGACGAGCAAGACGCAACTGCCCCAGCTCCTCCTCAAGACGAGAAATCCTGCTGCCATCGTCATCGGGAATCTTTTCGGGCCTCCAGGAAAGGGCAGCCCTCAAGGCTTCGATCATACCGATAGCATTAATATTAGGGTTGGCGTTGTCAGTCACTCCAACAGCCATTGCTTCGGAGTAAAGGCCGATTGCCTTCTCGTGCGCCGTGTCAATTGCATTTCGTGCCTGTTCGAGCAATTTCGTTTTGAGTTTAAGATCTCGCTTTGCTTCGCGCAGTTTGGATTCGAGTTCGTAGCGATCATCCGAGGAGACGCCTAACAGGATCGGCAATGTGTCTCGGATCGTCTGTGCCGGGTTGTACTCGTCTTGGTGATAGTAGAATAGTTGGTCCCTGTCGGCGACTAACCCATTCATCTGGAACAGGTAATAGAACGTGTGCTTAATGTTCGCATCGAAGCTAACCCGGCTGTGTTCAAGGGGTACATCAGTGCGATTTTCGGGGATACCGAGAAGACGAGAAAGTAAGGAGACGACAGCTTCGTCGTTTGAATTTACAACCAACTCATTAAACGGTAGAGGTTCTACATCTGTCCCTCTACGAATCAGCACGGTACTACAACTCTGTCCGCCATTGGGTGGCGTGGGTTTCGCAACAAGAACCTGCTCACGATTGAACTGATAGATGACAGCATACCAAGACACTTTGTCCCGAATAATACCTTCCGGAATATTGCATGTGGAACGTCCCATGCAGTACTCGATGATCTCAGATAGCGCCGACTTACCGGTCGACGACCGCCCTGTAATGACGTTCAGACCGTCTACTTTGAACTTCAGGTCGCGGCGCTGCCCACTGTTGCTATATATGTGGATAGATTTGATCTTCATGGGCGGATTCCGAAAGTCGTGTATATTGTCACCCGGTCTGTGACGCGTGCGAACTCTTTCCCGACAAAGCGGGCCACACGCTGGCAGGATATGATTTCCTCAGTTCCTATTTCCGACTGCCTAACCTTCTTGGGGATTGCCTTAAGACGACCTTCACCCGCAACTAAGATGCAGCCTCTTTCCATCAGCAGCCCGAAGCCTTCAAAAGTGTAGGGCAACATTGTGGTAACTCTGTCGGAGAACCCAACCTGCATTTGGGGGTACTTCTCCATGATATTCATGAGCTTGCTATGGGAACTATTGGCAATCAATTCACGCGAACCCTTGTGCAAACAAAGGGGAAGGACGAGCAGGGAGAGCGAGAAAGGCATGCCACGTAAGTCTTCTTTCTCGTAACCCTGCATTGCCCTGAACAAGACCAAGCCGCAGAAGGCAGGATTAAACAGGTTCCGTATCTCAAAAGGTCGTTGGTCCCAGCGTTTCATTTACTTACCCCTAAAATTTCTTCAAGTCGATCGAGGAATCGGGGGTGCCAATGAATCCTGGGGTTAGGTGCTTCATCAGCGAGGATGTGAAAAGAGCCGCGAGTAACGTACGGTTCAGTCACGCGTGCCCGGATGCGTAGTGATTCAATATTCCCGCTCTGCTGGTCTGCCCATTTATATAGTTCCTTTCCGGCTCGTTGCAGCACGTCTTCGGTGCTACTCTCCTCAATGTCTTCGAATACGACGTCCCTATAGCGACTCCATTCATCGACAAGCCGGGCTTCAAAGTTTTCGAACTCACCCGACACCAGAAGATTCTCTCGCGCCCACTCTGATCGTTGTTTAAATGCTCTATAGTAATCTAAAATCGCATTGCGGATGCGCCCGGAGGACACTCCGATTTCTCGCAGTTGAACTACGAAGATCCGGGGGTCGCTATTGGTGTCAATCTCTCCGGCAGGCTCGACCCCTCGGAACGTGATGGGTAGATTGTCCAGCCTATATTCCTCTGACATGGCAGAAAGCTTGTCCGAGACCTCATAGCCAAAAATCCCTCTGTCTCTGCTTTCAGTCAGATGCTTTATGACCGCGTCATTCCACCAACCCTCGAGTCGTTCGAATACTGCATGCCGGTGCTCGCGCCGAATGCTGCGCATGTGTCTGTCTTTGATTGTCTCCGGAATGCTCTCGATTCGGGTGCAGCCATCGAAAATCTGGATTCTGGCTAGGAAATCTTCCTTTTCCGTGGGGGACAATTTGTTAAACTCATTCGCAATGTCGCCAACTAAATCAGATCTTGACCTACTAAGAGCTTCTTCTGCCTGTTCGGTCAGCGTTTTTGTTTCATCACCCGTACCGCTCTGGACAGACAGGAACTCTTTCAGGAACGATGTTTCTGAAACTGTAGCGGTTGAGAACAAGAAGAAACGCAGGTTCGATGTGATGCGGCCGTCGCGCTTGTATCGCTCCAGCCATATGCGAACGGACTTCCAGAAATCGATGGACAAGTCGGTCAGGCGGTCGCCGGAAGCCTTGTGTTTAAGCGATGCAAGGGATTTGTTACCTTCATTGTCCACAAAATCCAGGTCATCATCTTTTTCTAGCAAGACGGCGGTGTCCTCTGGTAATTCCAGCAACCGGAGTAGGGCGAGTCGCGGCTGATAGAAGTACCCAAGACCCTGTTCTCTGGCCGAATATTTGTTGGCAGATGAGTCAGTCACGGACCTAACCATATGGATACCTGTTTACAATCACCAGCGACATCACCGTTGTTTGTATGACGCATCAAAAAATATTATGTTATCTAGCAAGTCCTCCCTGGACACCCAGCTAAATTCCTTATCAACAATCACCACCACACCACAAACCCGAGGCATACACATGATAATGATTCAGGCGAATATTGCAATACATTCCCCCAGCAGGCTATGACAACTCCATCCTCTCAATCGACGCGCTTGCCCGTTGTCGCCCATTCGAGCCGGGTTTCCCCGACCCCGGAGCAGTGCGCAGGGTGACCAAAAATGACATCCAGACATCGAGAAGTGTACAACCTCTTTATCTTGCGGCGAAGTCGGAGTCAAGGGACTATGGAGTCGGATGAGCGGAAATCCTTGGCCACAGAGAAAGAGAGAGGGGGGCGGGCTGTTTTTGGCCTCAGCGAGTCGAGAACGTCCTCCCCATTTTGACACAAAATAGAGGCACAGACGGCGACGGGCAAAAAAAAGCGGGTTCGATTGATACCGAACCCGCTGATCACAAGGTGTTTTTTGGTGGAGCGAACCACCCCCAGATCGGGAATTCTTTGAAATTTCTGTGTGGTTCAACAAAGAAGGTTTACCCGATTCTCGAACAGGCGAACGAGACTACAGGACGGGGCAACTGATTGGGGAAGAAAGAGAATCAGGAAAGAGGGTGGGAATTCTCTGATCCCTTCCTTGGGAGCGGATCGGAGTCAGGGTGGCGACCGTTCCGGGCTGGATCTGGGTGGGGGGCTATCCCAGGCGATTTCACCCCGACCTCGCCGGGGAAGAGAGGCTGACCGAAGGTCCCGGATCGGTGGCACGGCGGAACCCCCTCCTGCGCCCCCTTTCTGAGAGCCGTGCCGAAATGTAGGATGCCGCCATCTGCATGGCTTCTGGCCATTTTTTCAAAACGATGCGAAGGTGGTTTCAGCGATGGCGAGTTCGTTCGTGTTCCTCCTGTGGACCATGATGACCCACTTCTTCAGCCCTCGGCACAACGCCGAGATCCGGTTCCTCAAGGCCCAGCTCCGCATCCTTCAGGCGCGGGTGACGACCAAGCGGATTTCCCCGTCGCCAGAGGAAAAGGCAGAACTTCTCCGCATCGGCGCCGAGTGCGACCACAATGTGGCCGACCTGATGGAGATCGTCAAGCCCGCCACCTACCGGCGCTGGGTCGGCCAATCCGACAAAGGCCAGCCCTTCAAGCCGCTCGGACGCCCCCGTCTGACCCAGGAACTTCGGGATGCAGCCATCCTCATGGCCAGGGAGAACATCCTCTGGGGCTACCGGCGTATCGCCGGGGAACTCAAGAAGCTGGGGCTGTATGCCGGTGCCACCACAGTCAAGCGGATTCTGCGGGAAGCCGACATCCACCCCACCCCCGAAAAGGAGAAGAAGAAACCGCCCCTGCCCTGGCTGACCTTCCTCAAGGCCCACCTGGAATCCGTTGTGGCCTGCGACTTCTTCACCAAGGACGTCTTCACCCCCATGGGCAAGATGACGGCCTACGCCCTGGTCTTCATCCACCTGGGCAGCAGGCGGGTCCATTGCAGCGCGCCGACCTACTCCCCCGACAGCGCCTGGGTGACCCAACAGGCCCGCAACGCTTTGATGTGGTGCGACGAGGAAGGCGTCAAGCCCAGATTCCTGATCCGCGACGCCGACACCAAGTTTTCCGGGCCATTCAACGAGGTCTGGAAATCCGAAGGGGTCCGGGTTATCCAGATTCCCCATGGGGCACCCCAGGCCAATGCCTTCTGCGAGTCCTTCATCGGCACCCTCAAGCGGGAGTGCCTGGATTTCTTCGTCTGCTTCAGCAGTTCCCAGCTCGCCTACGTTCTGAAGACCTGGATCAGCCACTACAACACCGAGCGACCGCATTCGGGCGACGGGATCGGGAACAACGTCCTCCAGGTGAACTTCCGGCCCCAGGAGACCGGGACGATCCGCAGCAGGGAAGCCCTCGGCGGGGTCATACGATCCTACTGGCGGGAGGCGGCATAATCAGGTCAACGCCCGCTCAACCTGATGAGGCCTCGACAAAAGGGCAGAGTCGTGGGGCGCAGCGGTCGCACGACAAGGGAGTCTTTGCGCAAGGATCCTGGCTCGCTACTCGATTCGATTTCGAGCAGAACGCATAAAGAGCCTGCTGTACGAGTCTCGGCGAGTAGCTCGGCAACCCTGGGCGAAAGCCGCGCAGGTCAATACTGGCGGCCTGTTCGCGGAGCCAGCTCTCACGGGAGCTGTAGGTCTTCGAGTCGTTGGGGGCGCGAAGGAGATCGATTCCGCGTGCGACGTTCGTATCGATGACCATGAGTTCATTTCCGTCGATCCGAGGGAACCACGGGGTGAATCCTGGGTAAAGGATGGGGGTCGATAGCGCACTCACAAACATCGTCGCAAGCTTGCGCCCCACCCGATGAACCTGCATGAAGCGGTCGACCAGGAGCATGGCGCGTTCTGTCGGTGAGATTGTCTCCCGGCACACCTCGACCAGCAACTGGTGAAGACCACCTTCCTTCCATATGCGGAGCCACGCTGAGGTCGGCAATTTTCCCAGGTCACCCATACGATTGAACACCATGGTCGCGTCCTTCACCTGGCAGTTGGCGCCAGGGCAGACGCCGCAGTCGATTACCTTGCCGAACTTCGAGACGTCACAGCTCTCTTCGAAGGCGTGGGCAGAACCCAGCGCTGGGCAAGCATGATGGGCAATGGATTCTTTCACAAGGTCAGCGTCGGCAACAACCCTCATCATGTTGCGAGGGAGTGATCGTTGCTGCTGCATAATCACGACATCGCGCAGAGCCTGGTACATCGACAGGGTTACAAAAAGTTGGAAGAGCGTCGGCTCCCTGCCGACCGCGAGTTCTTCGGGGTTGACGGCAAAGGCTCCAATGCGGTTCTGATCGCAGTAAAACGGGACTGCCTTTGGCCCGTGGTCCTGGTCGAGGCGAGCGTCCACGAACCAAGCAACAACCGCAGCCAACGTCAGTCTGGCGGAAACCTCGCCAAACTCTTCGCGACGGCTGGATTGGTGATGGTCAAGCATTGATCCCGGCTCCGAAATGGATTAAGAAACTATAGGCGAGCAGCGAACCTGTTGGAACCAGAATGGTTGCCGAGGAAAGATGGACATGTCTCCTGACCCCGAGGAAAAGAAGCCGGAAGACCAGGGGCCCGTCCGCCACAGCGTGGGCAGGAGGCTCCAGTTTATCGAGTTCTGTCTGTTTTGGGAGGGGCAGCTTAACCGGAGCGATATCATGAACCGGTTTGGGATCTCGGAACCCCAGGCCTCGGCGGACCTGGCCCGCTATCAGGAACTGGCACCCGACAACCTGGTGTACGACAGGAGCCTCAAACGTTATATTTCTGGACCAAAGTTTCGCCCGGTGCTGGTCAAACCGGAGGCAAACAACTACCTGACTCAGCTTCGCGCCCTCGCGGAGGAGCTCACCTCACGCGAGGAAACGTGGATTGTGCGCTCCCCCGTCTACGACGTGGCGCCTACTCCGCGCCGGGAAATCAACCCGAACCGACTGAGGAAGATGTTGCAAGCCATTCGGGAGGCCAGGACGATTTCCATCGCCTATCAGTCCTTGTCGCGCCCAGAACCCAGGTGGCGCTGGATTACACCGCATGCCCTCGGTTTTGATGGCTTTCGTTGGCATGTGCGGGCTTATTGCCATATCGACGACCGCTTCAAGGATTTTCTCCTTGCGCGTATCCAGGGGGTGCGTCGGGAAACGAGAGAGCGCCAGATCGATCCCGTGGAGGACAAGGAATGGCATTCCAAGCTGACTGTGCGCATCGGTCCCCACCCGGATTTCACGCCCAGCCAGAAACGGGTGGTGGAAAAAGACTACGGCATGAAGGAAGGCGAGTTCAGGATTCACGTCCGGCAAGCCTTGCTGTATTACCTGCTCAAGCGTCTGGGGCTGGACGCCGGGCATGGGTCGCGGCGTCCCATGGAGCAGCATATCGTGCTGCTCAATCGCCAGGAACTCGAGGAGAAACTCGGTCGCCCCCTTTGGCTTTGACCGGCTTGCGAACTGCGGCGAGAGGAACGTGATGACCCCCTCCAAAGACCAGGAAATCCTTCGTTTGGTTGCCCAGGCGGAAAGTCTCTACCACCGTCTGGTTCTGGTCGTCGGGCCTTCCGGTTCCGGAAAAACCACGGTATTAAACAGGTTGGCCGAGGGCAAGGGTTGGCGCGTCCTCAATCTCGGCCTTGACCTTGCTCGGTCCATGTTGGAGCTGACCGAACGTCAACGGCCCCTGCGCGTCCAGAAACTTCTGGACGGCCTGCTTGAACCGATCAAGGCAGAGGTGATCGTGCTGGACAACACCGAAATTCTCTTTGACGCCTCTTTGAAACTGGAGCCTCTGCGCCTGTTGCAGTCGCTCTCCAGGGACCGTTCGGTTATAGCAAGCTGGAATGGCTCTGTTTCCGAGGGGCAGCTGACCTTCGCCCTCCCGGACCATCCAGAGTTCAGACGCTACCCCGCGCGGGAGTTGATGTTGATCGAGATGGAACCGCGCGATCAATCCGGGAGAAGCTGATGCACGGCAAGATGGGTGATCTGTTCGAGAACGAACCCCTGGATGATCGGCGAGCGACCGGACCTGTCGAGTGCCTCGGCCTGACCTTCGAGAACGACGCAGCTCGGCGCGCCTTTTTTCTGGAGAAGCTGCGGGAGAAGCTGGCCGACCCGGAGTTCCGCAAAATCGAGGGATTTCCCATCGGTTCCGACGCGGATATCCTGGCCCTGTCCGATCCTCCTTACTACACCGCCTGCCCCAACCCGTTCCTGGAGGAGTTCCTTCGCCACCACGGCAAGCCTTGGGATCCCGCCGCGCCCTATCACAAGGAACCGTTCGCGGCGGATGTGAGCGAGGGGAAGAACGACCCCATCTACAACGCCCACTCGTACCACACCAAGGTGCCGCACAAGGCGATCATGCGGTACATCCTGCACTACACCGAGCCGGGAGACGTGGTCTTCGACGGTTTTTGCGGCACCGGAATGACCGGGGTGGCAGCCCAGTTGTGCGGAGATGTCAGGACCGTGGAGAGTCTTGGATATCGGGTTTTGGGCGACGGAGTCATCCTGGACCAATCCGGTCAGCCCTTCTCCAGGCTTGGCGCACGGTATGCGGTGCTGAACGACCTCTCTCCCGCCGCCACCTTCATTGCCTACAACTACAATACACCGGTGGATGTACGCGCCTTCGAACGGGAGGCTGGGAGAATCCTGCGCGAAGTGGAGGCGGAATGTGGATGGATGTACGCCACCCTCCACAAGCCCACAGCGGCCCAACTGGCCGAGGCGGTTGCACGGCTGAATGACGGCGAAGATCCCAAAAAGCTTACCCAGGATACTGCATTGCCTTGGGGACGCATCAACTATACGGTCTGGTCGGACGTCTTCTCCTGCCCCCATTGCGCGACGGAGATCGTTTTCTGGGATGCGGCGGTGGACAAAACGACGGGGAGCGTGCTTGAGCGATTTTCTTGTCCTCAATGTCAGAAGGAGACCACCAAGCGCACGACTGGTCGAGCCTGGACCACCAAGCTCGATCCCATTTTGGGGCAGATGATCCGTCAATCTAAACAAGTCCCGGTCCTGATCAACTATAGCGTTGGAAGTAAACGGTTTGAGAAAAGTCCAGATTCGTTTGATGTTGAACTTGTTCGATCCATTGGAAGCAAAAAACCTGAATATTGGGTGCCATCTGTTCGTATGCCGGAGGGGGATGAAGCACGGCGGAACGACGATTCAGGGATCACGCATGTTCATCATTTTTTCTCTCAAAGAAATATGCTTGTGTTTTCAGAGATATTTAGAAGTGCAGATTTTCCATCTGCAAAAATATCCCTATTAGGAGGATATACAGTTGGCCTGAAGACAGCAAGATTTCTACCGCTTCGTTGGGTCCAGAAAGACACAGGACCGATGAAGCCTCATACGGCTGGCACGTTATACATACCATCACTAAATGGAGAACAAAACTGGCTTAATATTTTTCAGTCACGAGTTGAGTCAACATCGCGTCAATTAAGAAATTCCTCGACGTTAAGATGGGAGAGTGTTCAGATATCAACAGCATCTTCTACTGTGATCAGTTCGCCATGTTGTTCTGTTGATTATCTGTTCCTTGATCCGCCATTCGGATCTAACTTGATGTATTCAGAGCTTAACTTTATCCAAGAGTCGTGGCTTGGTATATTAACAAACATTAAAGAAGAGGCAATAGAGAATAAGACCCAAGAAAAAACGATTACTGAGTATCGGAAAATTATGACTGAATGTTTCATAGAAGCGTATCGAATACTAAAACCTGGTCGATGGTTAACTGTAGAGTTCTCCAACACCAAGGCAAGCGTCTGGAACGCCATTCAGTCGGCCATTCAGTCCGCCGGTTTCGTCATCGCCAATGTCTCCGCCTTGGACAAGCAGCAGGGCAGCTTCAAGGCTGTGACCACCACCACCGCCGTCAAACAGGATCTGGTCATTTCCGCCTACAAGCCCAACGGCGGATTGGAGGAGCGTTTCGCCCGCACGGCCAAGAGCGAGGCGGGGGTTTGGGATTTCATCCGTACCCATCTGGGCTATCTCGCCAACGTGAAGAGCAAGGGCGAGGAGATGGAGTTCATCCCCGAACGCGACCCGCGCATCCTCTTCGACCAACTGGTGGCTTGGTACGTGCGTCACAACTTCGACGTGCCCATGGGGAGCGCCGAATTCCAGGAGGGTTTGAATCAGCGTTTCCCGACGCGGGACGGCATGGTCTTCCTGGAAAGCCAAGTAGCGGATTACGACCGGGTCCGGGAAAAGGCCAAGGCCCCGCCGCAACGCTCCCTGTTCGTCACCGACGAGCGTTCCGCCATCGACTGGTTGCGCCATTTCCTGAAGAAGAAGCCCTCCACCTACCAGGAAATCCACACGGAATTCATGCAGCAACTGAATATCGCCTGGAAGAGCCACGAAACCCGACCGGAACTGGACGAGTTGCTGGCCCAGAACTTCCTGCAATACGATGGCCCCGGGGACGTTCCTGCCCAGCTTCACAGCTACCTCTCTACCAACTTCAAGGAACTGCGCAATCTGGAGAAGGACGATCCCAACTTGCGTGAGAGAGCCAGGGAGCGTTGGTATGTCCCAGACCCCAACAAGGCCATCGATCTGGAGAAACTCCGCGAACGCACCCTGCTCAAGGAGTTCGAGAGTTACCGGCAAGCCCAGCAAAGACGCCTGAAGCTCTTCCGTCTGGAGGCTGTTCGGGCCGGATTCAAAAAAGCTTGGCAAGCCAGGGATTTTGCCACCATCATCGAGGTGGCGAAAAAAATCCCGGAGGCGGTGCTGGAGGAAGACCCCAAGCTGATCATGTGGTACGACCAGGCGGTGAACCGGGTGGAGGAACAGGGACGGGAAGCCTGAAACAGTAGAGCCTGAAATAGTGGAGCCGCCATCCTGGCGGCTTGTCATCTGTTAAAGAGCCGCCAGGATGGCGGCTCCACGGTAGGTCATTGTGAGGATTCTGCGATGAATTATGGCGACCTGATCCAGTTCGATCCCATTGAAACGGTCATCCACCTGCGCCAGGCCGATCAGGCGGTGCTGGCCCGCCAACTCGTCCAGACCTACGTCATCTCCGATGAAATGGCCGACCGTCTGGCGAAGCTGGTCATCCCCCAGTTGCAGTTCGATGAGCCTGCCGACAACAAGGGGCTGCTGGTGGTGGGCAATTACGGCACCGGCAAATCCCACCTCATGTCGGTGCTTTCCAGTCTGGCGGAATACCCGGAACTTGCCGACGCGCTTTCTCACCCCGTGGTCGCGGCGGCGGCGGGACGCATTGCCGGGCGGTTCAAGGTGGTGCGCACCGAGATCGGGGCCACCACCATGGCCCTGCGGGAGATCATCGCGGCAGAACTGGAAGAGCACCTGGCGAAGCTGGGGGTGGAGTTCTCCTTTCCCGAGTCCGGGTCGGTGACAGGCAACAAAAGAACCTTCGAGGAGCTGATGGCCGCCTTCCATCAGCATTATCCGGATCATGGGTTGCTGATGGTGGTGGACGAACTCCTGGACTACCTGCGCACCCGCAAGGATCAGGAACTCATCCTGGATTTGAGCTTCCTGCGCGAGGTCGGAGAGGTCTGCAAGGATCTGCGGTTTCGTTTCGTGGCCGGGGTGCAGGAGGCGATCTTCGACAGCCCCCGCTTCGCCTTCGTCGCCGACAACGTGCGACGGGTGAAGGACCGCTTCGAGCAGGTGCTCATCGCCCGCCGGGATGTGAAGTTCGTGGTGGCCCAGCGCCTCTTGAAGAAGAGCGCGGAGCAGCAGTCCCGCATCCGGGATTACCTGACCCCCTTCGCCCGTTGTTACGGCACCATGAACGAGCGGATGGAGGAGTTTGTCACCCTCTTTCCCGTTCACCCCGATTACATCGACACCTTTGAACGCATCACGGTGGTGGAAAAGCGGGAGGTTCTGAAGACCCTCTCCCTGGCCATGCGTGGGTTGTTGGGGCAGGAGGTGCCGACGGACCATCCGGGTTTGATCGCCTATGATCGCTACTGGGCCTCCCTGTGCGACAACGCCTCGTTCCGCTCTGTGCCGGAGATCAAATCAGTCATCGATTGCAGCCAGGTGCTGGAGGCGCGCCTCCAGCAGGCCTTCACCCGTCCGGCTTACCGCCCCATGGCGTTGCGCATCATCCACGCCCTGTCGATCCACCGGCTGACCCATCACGACATTTACGCTCCCCTGGGGGCCACCGCCCGGGAATTGCGGGATTCCCTCTGTCTCTACCAGCCCGGCATCGAGGAGATGGGCGGCGACCCGGCGGATGATCTGCACACCCAGGTGGAGACGGTGCTGAAGGAGATTCACAAGACGGTCAGCGGCCAGTTCATCTCCTCCAACCCCCAGAATCGCCAGTTCTACCTGGATCTGAAGAAGACCGACGACTTCGACGCCTACATCGAGAAGCGGGCCGAAACCCTGGAACCCGCCCAACTGGACCGCTATTACTACGAGGCCCTGCGCCGGGTGACGGAACACACCGATCTGCCCACCTACGTCACCGGCTTTCGTATCTGGCAACACGAACTGGAGTGGCGGGAGCGCAAGGCCTCGCGGTTGGGCTATCTCTTCTTCGGCGCGCCCAACGAGCGTTCCACCGCCGCGCCGCCCCGGGATTTCTACCTCTACTTCATCCAGCCTTTCGACCCTCCGCGCTACAAGAAGGAGAAGAAGCCGGACGAGGTCTTCTTCCATCTGACCGGAGCCGATGACGCCTTCCGGCAGGCGGTGCGCTTCTATGCGGCCTCCCTGGAGCTGGCCTCCGTCTCGTCGGGCAGTGCCAAGGCCACCTACGAGGCCAAGGCCAACGGCTATCTGAAACGGCTGGTGAGTTGGCTCCAGGAGCACATGACCACCGCCTTCGAGATCGATTATCAGGGGCGGCGCAAATCCCTGGAAGAGTGGGCCAAGGGCCACTCCTTGCGGGAGCTGTCCGGGATCAAGAACGAGGAGCGGATCAACTTCCGCGACCTGGTCAACGTCATGGCCGGGATTTGCCTCTCCACCCATTTTGCCGATCAGTCCCCGGACTATCCCCGTTTTTCGGTGCTGGTTACCTCGACAAACCGGAAACAGGCGGCTCAGGAGGCCCTGCGCGGCTTGGCCAGCGGAACCAGAACCCGGCAGGCTACCGCCATTCTGGACGCCCTGGAAGTGCTGGACGGAGGGAGGCTTGACGTTTCCCGCTCCCGTTATGCCCGATATGTGCTGGAGGTTCTGAACCGCAAGCCTTCAGGGCAGGTGACCAACCGTTCGGAGCTCGTTCAGGATGAATGGGGGGTCGAGTATCTGGGCCTCGGCTCCATCAGGCTGGAGATGGAGTGGGTTGCCGTGGTTTTCGGAACGCTGGTTCAGGCCGGAGAGCTGGCCCTCACCCTGGCCGGGAAGAAATTCGACGCCGGAAACTTAAGCGAACTGGCCGCCTGCCCGGTGGACGACCTGATCGCCTTCAAGCACCTGGAACGCCCCAGGGAATGGGATATGGCGGCCCTCAAGGCACTGTTCGAAATGCTGGGAATCACCCCCGGACTGGCGCAACTGGTGGCCCAGGGCAAACCGGAGCCCATCCAGGAGTTGCAAGCCAAGGTGACCGCCCAGGTGGAACGGCTGGTGCAGGCCAGCCACCGGGTGCGGGAGGGGCTGCCGTTCTGGGGCCAGACCCTGTTGACCGGGGCGGTGGTCGCCGACCTGCGTTCCCGTATGGACGAGACCAAGACCTTCCTGGAAACCCTCCAGTTGCTCAACACCCCTGGCAAGCTCAAGAACCTGCGCCAGAATGCCCAACAAATCCGCAGCCGACAGGACGAAGGGTTTTCCGCCCTGGTCGAGGTGGAGACGCTTTATCAGCTGGTCAGCAGTTTGGGTGATTTGACCGCCTATCTCACCACCGCCGAGGCGGTGCTGCCGTCGGAGCATCCCTGGGGGGGCAAGGTGCGGGAGGTCCGCTCCGAACTGCTGGTCCGCCTGGGGGACGCCAAGAAACGCGCCGCCCCGGACTTTTCCCAGAAATCCCGCCACAAGCTGCTGGAACTCAAAACCGGCTACGGCGCGGTCTATGGGTCGCTGCACACCCGCGACCGCCTCGGGGTGAACGAAGAAAAGCGCGCCACGGCCCTGAAGAGCGACCCCCGGTTGGAGCGACTCAAACGCTTGGCCACCATCGAGTTGATGCCTGCCTCGCAGTTGACCTCCTTTCAGAACCGTCTGGCGGGCTTGACGGCTTGCCACCGGCTCACCCCGAAGGAGCTTGAGGCCCACCCGGTCTGTCCCCATTGCGGCTACAAACCAAATGCCGAACCTTCCGCTCCTCCTGCCGAGAGCCGTTTGAGCAAACTCGCCGAGGAGCTGGACGCTCTGGTGGAGGGATGGACGCGCACTCTGCTGGAGAACCTGTCCGACCCCACCATCCAGGAGAATCTGTCCCTGCTCAAACCCGAGGCCCGTAACCTGGTGGACGGCTTCCTGGCCCGGCGGCAACTGCCCGAACCCCTGGATCACGAGTTCATCCACGCCGTGCGAGAGGTACTCTCCGGCCTGGAAAAGCTCACCGTCAACGACCAACAGCTCAAACAGGTGCTGCTGGGAGGCGGCTCCCCCGCCACGGTGGAGGAGTTGAAGGAGCGGTTCGAGCGGTTTCTCGAAGGACTGGTGCGGGGAAAGGAACGGGGCAAGGTGCGGATCGTGCTGGAGTGAACCCATGGCGATATCATTGACAGAGGCCAAGGCGATTGCCGAAATAGCCGATGTTCTTTACTCGTTCCTTCCGGGATCGTTCTCTTCCGTCACCTTTGAAACTGTGGCGAAAGAAGCAGGTGTTGGCCTCTATTGGCAGAGTGGCAGCAAGAAACCCGCGATTACGGCCCTGCTTGACAAGACTCTTGAGTTTTCCCGGTCCCGGTTTGAACCTCTGATTGTGGGAATCGTTCGGGCAGGGTTGCAATACCGTCAGAGAAAAAATGACCCGGTACGCAAAGCAGAGATTCTGGTGCTCAATGCTTCCATATCGAATATCGGGTTCAAATTTCCTGACTTGTGGGATGCAGCATTTTTGGACTCTCTGGACCAAACATCTTCAGAACCCACATTTTCTGAAGTCAAAGCGGGGAACCAATCCGATCAAACCAGACATGCACCAGAGGCCATCCTCAGGGAACGATTGAATATCCTTAAGGAAAAATTCTATCAACTGTGCGCACAGCAAAATCGACAACAAGCGGGTCTTGATCTCGAAAAATTGCTTGAAGAACTTTTCGAGTTGTATGCCCTGAACCCCAGGGGTTCGTTCCGCGTTCAGGGCGAACAGATCGACGGGTCTTTCGATCTTGGAGGTCATGTTTACCTTGTAGAGGCCAAATGGCTGTCTCAGTCCGTTTCAGAAGAGCCTCTGTTGGTTTTCCGTGGAAAATTGGAAGGGAAATCGGCCTGGACAAGAGGGGTGTTTATTGCGCTCAATGGGTTCTCTGATCTGGCGCTTCAAGCGATCACTCGGGGAAAACAGCCCACCTTTTTCTTGATGGAGGGCTATGACCTGACCATGGTCCTGGAAGGGCAATGTCGTTTGGATGATCTCTTACGCGCCAAGGTTCGCCTTCTGAGCGAAGAAGGAAAGGTGTTTGCATCTGTCAGGGAGATCCTGAACGACAGCAAGAACAAGGTTGGAGCATCATGAAACGGCTTGGTTCTCTCCCCGTGAAGGATTGCTGATGAGTGCGACAGACCGCCCCTTGGACGCCATTCGGCGGCAAGGCGAAAACCTCACCGTTGAATTCAAAAGCGACCAGAAACCGCTTCCTGATCGGGAGTTGGTAGCCGCAGTCGTGGCTTTGGCCAACACGGAGGGTGGCGAGTTGTTCCTTGGCGTAGAGGATGACGGCAAGGTTACTGGTTTGCATGCCAACCACAGGGAAGCTGCTGGAATGGCCGCACTGATCGCCAACCGGACCATTCCCTCTCTGCCCGTTCGGATCGAGGTGCTGGAAGACTCCGGAATGCAGGTGGCCAGGATTCGCGTGCCGAAGTCACGGCAGCTGGTCTCCACAGCGGAAGGCCTGCTGCAACGGCGACGGTTGATGGTCAATGGCAGGCCTGAGGCGGTGCCGTTCTATCCCCACGAATTCCTCCAACGTCAGTCCGCCATGGGACTGGCCGACCCTTCGGCAGCACCGTTGCCCTTTCTGTCCGTGGAGGCGTTCAATCCTTTGGAGCGCCATCGCATTCGGGAGGCCATTCGCCGCTACGGCGGGGATGCGGCTCTGCTTCCCCTGGCGGATGAGGAGTTGGACGGCGCCCTCGGGCTGGTCACCACCCTGGACGGGGTGCGCTGCCCCACCTTGGCCGGTCTCCTGATGATGGGACGGGAAGAGGTGTTGCGGCAGCAGGTGCCCGCCCATGAGGCCGCATTTCAGGTGTTGGATGGGACCGACGTCCGCGTCAACGAGTTTTTCCGCAAACCGCTCCTGCAGCTCTTTGAGGAGATGGAACGCCTGTTCGCCGCCAGGGTGACGGAACATGAGGTGCAACTCGGCCTGTTCCGGGTGCCGGTGCCCAACTTCGAACGCCGGGCTTTTCGTGAAGCCGTGGTCAACGCCCTGGTTCACCGCGATTACAGTCGATTGGGCGCGGTTCATGTACGCATTGACGACGACGGCCTGACCATCTCCAATCCGGGCGGTTTCGTCGAGGGGGTGACCCTGGAAAACCTGCTGGTGACCGAACCGCGCCCCCGCAACCCGCTGTTGGCCGATATTTCCAAACGGATCGGTCTGGCCGAGCGCACCGGAAGGGGCATCGACCGGATCTTCGAAGGGTTGTTGCGTTATGGCCGCCCCTCGCCGGATTATGGGCGTTCGGATACCACCTCGGTGGTGCTGCGCATGAGCAGCGCCGATTCGGATCGGGATTTTCTGGAGATGGTCATTCGTGAGGAGGATCGTTCCTCACGACCACTGCCGCTGGACAGTCTGATCATCCTCTCCCGGTTGCGCCGGGAGCGGCGTCTGACGACGGCGGAACTGGCCGGGTCTACCCAGAAATCGGAGCAGGAGACCCGCTCCGCGTTGGAGCGGCTGATTGAGGCCGGTCTGTTGGTGGCGCACGGCGCGGCCCGTGGCCGCACCTACACCCTCAGCGCCGGGGTCTACCGCAAGGTGGGACAGCAGGCCGACTACATTCGGCAAGCTGGTTTCGATCCGATCCAGCAGGAGCAAATGGTGTTGCGGTTCATCCAGGAACATGGGGCCATCAAGCGGGCCGAGGTTATGGAGTTATGCAGAATCTCTGCTTCTCAGGCCTATCATCTGCTCAACCGTCTGAAGAAGGCTGGGAAAATCAGCCAGGATGGAAAGTTGCGCCATGCGGTCTATACACGCACGCCGTAATCAATGCACAGGTGTATAGATCCTATAAACATGTGCATTGGCGTGTATAGAATGGCGCGAGACCTTGTGTAACCTCGATGAAAATCAACGAATTGGTGACTCGGAGAAGGTAATGCGCGGCAAGATGGGCGATATGTTTGCGGATGAACCCCTGGACGACCGGAAAACGACCGGACCTGTCGAGTGCCTCGGCCTGACCTTCGAGAACGACGCCGCCCGGCGCGCCTTTTTTCTGGAGAAGCTGCGGGAGAAGCTGGCCGACCCGGAATTTCGCGCAATCGAGGGTTTTCCCCTCGGTTCCGACGCGGATATCCTGGCCCTGTCCGATCCCCCCTATTACACCGCCTGCCCCAATCCGTTCCTGGAGGAGTTCGTTCGGCGCCACGGCAAGCCCTACGATTCGGCTGTGGGTTACAGTCGCAAACCCTTTGCCGTGGATGTGAGCGAGGGCAAGACCGATCCCCTCTACAAGGCCCATTCCTATCACACCAAGGTGCCGCATCTGGCCATCGTGCCGTCGATACTCCATTACACCGAACCGGGGGAGGTGGTGCTGGACGGGTTTTGCGGTTCCGGCATGACCGGGGTGGCGGCCCAGTGGTGCGGCAGCGCCCCGGCGCAGTACCGCCAGCAATTGGAGACCCTCTGGAAAAACGAGGGCCTGGAACCACCCTGCTGGGGGGCGCGGCGGGTGGTGCTGAACGATCTCTCCCCGGCGGCCACCTTCATCGCCGCCAACTACAACCTGCCGTTCGAGGTGCGGGACTTCGCCCGCGCCGGGCGGAAGCTCCTGGACGAGGTGGCTGCGGAACTGGGCTGGATGTACGAAACCCGTCATTCCAAGGAGGGCCAGGTCAAGGGGCGTATCGAATACACCGTCTGGAGCGAGGTCTTTGCCTGTCCCACCTGCGGCGGGGAGGTGGTCTTTCTCGACGAGGCCCTGGACCAGGAGAGCAAACGGGTCCGGGAAACCTTCCCCTGCCCGCATTGCACCAAGGAGTTGAACAAAGACAACCTGGAGCGGGTTCTGGAAAGGCAACTTGACCCAGCCCTGGGGGAGTCCTGGCAGAGGGTGAAGTTTCGGCCTTCCTTGATCGTTTATGACGTGGGTGGCAAGCGTTTCGAGAAGCAACCGGAGGCGTTCGATCTGGAATTGCTGGACCGCATTCGCCATGAGCCCTATCCGCCGGAGGTGCCCACCAACCGTTTTCCCATCGAAGCGATGTACCACGGCTCAAGGATCGCTCCCAAGGGATTCACCCACGTTCACCACTTCTTTCTCCCCCGCGCCGCCCACGCCCTGGCCGCCTTGTGGCGCAAGGCCAACGCCCATCCCGAACCCCGCACCCGGAATATGTTGGTGTTTTTTGTGGAGCAGGCGATTTGGGGGATGTCGGTGCTCGCTCGTTATACGCCAACCCACTTTTCTCAGGTTAATCAATATCTGACCGGCGTCTATTACGTTGCTTCTCAGCACGCTGAATGCAGCCCTTGGTATATCCTGGAGGGCAAGTTGGAGCGGTTGATCAAGGTTTTTACCCCTCATCCCCCGGCCCCTTCTCCCACAAGGGGAGAAGGGGAGCAAGAAGGGCGCGGTAAGCCCCTCTCCCCTCGTGGGAGAGGGGTTGGGGGTGAGGGGGCGACCGTTACCACCGGTTCCGCCGCCCGGCTCAATTTGCCAGACGACAGCATCGACTACATCTTCACCGATCCGCCCTTCGGCGAGAACATCTATTATGCCGATCTCAACTTTTTGGTAGAGTCCTGGCATCGGGTGACCACCGACGCCCAGCCGGAGGCCATCGTGGATCGCTTCAAGCAGAAGGCGATGCCCGAATACCAGGAGTTGATGCGTCGCTGCTTCACCGAATACTGCCGGGTGTTGAAGCCCGGTCGCTGGATGACGGTGGTCTTTCACAACTCCAAGAACGCGGTCTGGAACGCCATCCAGGAGGCCATGGGGCGGGCGGGGTTCATCGTCGCCGACGTGCGCACCCTGGACAAGCAGCAGGGTTCCTACCGGCAGGTGACCAGCACCGCCGTCAAGCAGGATCTGGTGATCTCCGCTTACAAGCCCAACGGCGGACTGGAGGCGCGGTTCAAACTGGAGGCCGGGAGCGAGAACGGCGTATGGGACTTCGTGCGCACCCACCTGAAACAACTGCCCCTCTTCGTGGCCCGGGGCGACGAGGCGGAGGTGGTGGCGGAACGGCTGGGACATCTGCTCTATGACCGCATGGTGGCTTTTCATGTGCAGCGCGGGGTCTTGATGCCCATGTCGGCGGCGGAATTCTACCAGGGGTTGAGCCAGCGGTTCGATGAACGGGACCAGATGTATTTTCTTGCGGAACAGTCCCTGGAATACGACCGCCGCCGTCTGACCGTGAAGAAGGTGCGGCAGCTCACCATGTTCATCACCGACGAGGCCTCCGCCATTCAATGGCTCAAACGCGCCCTGGGCGAAAAGCCCCGGACCTATCAGGAGCTCTACCCGGAGTTCATCCAGGAGGTCCAGAAGGGCGGCAGTTGGCGCAGTCACGAAAAGCCCATCGAGCTGGCGGACCTGTTGGAGCAGAATTTTCTGTGCTACGAAGGTCATGGGGAGGTTCCCGCCCAGCTGCACAGCTACCTCTCCACCAATTTCAAGGAGCTGCGCAACCTGGAGAAGAACGACCCGACCTTGCAGGCCAAAGCCCGCGAGCGCTGGTACGTTCCCGACCCCAACAAGGCCGCCGATCTGGAAAAGGTGCGGGAACGCGCCCTGCTTCGGGAGTTCGAGACCTACCGCGACCCCACGCTGCGCAAGCTGAAACTCTTCCGCTTCGAGGCGGTGCGCGCCGGTTTCAAAAAATCCTGGGGAGAAAAGCAGTTCGGGACCATCGTGGAGGTGGCGAAGAAAATCCCGGAGGCGGTGCTGGAGGAAGATCCCAAGCTGATCATGTGGTACGACCAGGCGGTGAATCGGGTGGAGGAAGGGCAATGAATACGAACCAAGACATTTCACAAGCGGGCCGTATTTCTGAGCAAGAGGAAGAGATTTATCCCGATGGAGTGGAAGCGGAAGACATTGGCATCAACCAACCCTTCAATCCATCTGAAATCCGCGTCGAAACCCAACAGATGAGTCTCGATACGCTGATCAAGCGTATCAGGGAAAACGAGATCGATCTGTCTCCCAATTTTCAGAGAAACGAAGTTTGGAAACCGTTAGCGAAAAGCAGGTTGATTGAGTCATTGCTTATCAGAATTCCCTTGCCCGCGTTCTATATGGACGCGACAAATGAGGATAGGTGGGTTGTCATTGACGGCCTGCAACGATTATCCACTTTGCGTGATTTTATTATAGGAAAGACGGAGAATGGCTCTACTGAATACATGACTCTCTCAGGGCTCGAATTCCTGAATGAGTTGGAAGGAAAGCTCTTCAGCGAATTGCAGAGGAATTTCCAAAGAAGAATTGAAGAAACGCAGGTCACGGTCTATAAAATCGAAAAAGGGACTCCACCCGAGGTAAAGTTCAATATATTCAGGCGGATCAACACAGGAGGGCTACCGCTCTCATCACAGGAAATTCGCCATGCCCTCAATCAGGGAGCAGTCGTTCAGCTTCTCAAAGAGATGGCTGAGTCAAATGAATTCCGGCAGGCTGTCAATAACGGGGTCAAAGAAAAGGAAAGAATGGCGGACCGGGAATGTGCGCTGCGTGTTCTGGCCTTCCTGAGAACCAGGCCAGAACAGTATGATGACAAGGTGAAAGATTTTGACGCATTCTTGAGTGATGCCATGGCTGATCTGAATGGATTGACTGATCAGGAGCGTGATCAACTCAAAGGTCGGTTTTTTAGAGCAATGCGGATTGCCAGGGCGTTGTTTGATCGTAAAGCCTTCCGAAAACAATCAAAAAGATCAACATATGGATATCCTATCAATAAATCATTGTTGGAATCCTGGTCGGTCAATCTGGACGCACTGACGGAGGCGCAGGTGCAATCGTTGACCGAAAGGAAGGAGCAACTGCGCGAAAGATTCCTTGATATCATGGAGGAACGTGATTTCGACGATGCAGTCACCCAAGGTACAGGTTCAAAAGCGCGTGTCCAGCTTCGGTTCAGAAGAATCAAAGAGATCATCCAGGAGGTTTTAAATGCCAACCCATCTGATGCTGCATAATTTCAAGTGTTTCCCACAGGAGACCTTCCGACTCTCTCACCTGAATTTACTGACGGGCATCAATGGCACGGGGAAGTCCTCTGTACTCCAGTCGCTGCTCCTGTTGCGGCAGTCCTTCGAGATGGGGGTTTTGGCCAGGGAAGGGCTGGCGCTAAACGGAAACTTGGTTCGACTGGGAACGGCCAAGGACGTTTTCTTTGAGGATGCCAAGGAAGATCTCATCGAAATCGGTCTTGGAGATGAAAATGGCGTTTCCAGTACCTTCAGATACTCCTACGACAAGTCGCGGGATTTCCTCCAATCCAGTTCAGCCCTGGAGGTGCCCTGGGAACAGCTCTCTCAACTAAGCCTGTTTTCGGACAAATTCCATTACCTGCATGCCGAAAGAAGTGGTCCGCGACATGCCTTCCCCATGTCGGACCAGCATGTTCGTGTTCACCGGCAAGTTGGGGCGGATGGCGAATTCACAGGACATTTTCTGGACCACTATCGCGATCAAAAAATTTTGCCTGTGCTGTCACACCCCGAGGCCAAATCAAACACCCTCCTGGCTCAGGTGGAAGCTTGGTTGGGGGAGATCAGCCCCGGTGTGGAAATCCGTCTGGAACCTCACACCGACATGGATGTGATCAAGCTCGGCTTCTCTTTTGTTGGAACTCACCAAAGAACCGGCAGTTTTCGATCCACCAGCGTAGGTTTTGGCATCTCCTATGTCCTTCCCATCCTCGCTGCAATCCTCTCTTCATCTTCGGGGGCGCTTATCTTGTTGGAAAATCCAGAAGCGCATCTCCATCCCCGTGGACAGGCCAAAATGGGAGAACTGATGGCGCGTGCAGCTTCCGCAGGGATTCAGTTGATTGTCGAATCCCATAGCGACCATATCCTGAATGGCATTCGCATCGCAGTTCGACAAGGCATTTTGGCGCCCAAGGACGCGGCCTTCTTCTTTTTCTCAAGAGTCGAGAGCGATAATCGCATGTGCAGCAAAATAGAAACCCCAACGATTGACAGAAATGGCCGCATTGATCACTGGCCAGAGGGTTTCTTTGATGAATGGGAAAAAAGCCTGGAAAGCCTCTTTTGAATCTGGAGAAGCCTCTATGGATTTGATCTTCAACGAGTTGTCCCTGGCTCCCTGCGCCCCAAGCCGGGAAATTGCCAGAGAACGGGTCAAAACCTTTCTGGAAACGCTCAGGACCGCTTTCAGCCAAGGGATAAGCAGACAACTCCGCACTCAAGAAGCCTTCAAAGATTCATTGCTCGCCGAGGGATATTCCTGGTGGGCCTGGATGACCGATTCTGTTGTCGATAAGGAAGAGAGGCAATATCTGAAGGCGCTCGCCACCCGAACTCCCTTCTTGGATGGCTTGCAAGATGCTCAAGACCAGTCCATGAGTTGCGAAGTTTTTTTCGATAATAAAAAGGCAGAAGGTCTGGGTGCGGCGTATTTTACCGAGGGGCTGTCCGTCAGTCTGAATTCCAACTCCCATTGGGACATGCCTTTTCTTGTGGTGACTATCCATGAATTAAATGATGGTGGAGAGCTTATTGAAAGCCATCACGATCTTCCTCACGCCAGCCATCCCGATCATATTGAAAAGCACCACCAATCCTGGATCCAAGAAACCATAAAGAGATCAGTTACGAGTTGGAGCGATCTTTGGGAATCTCGCACCGGATTCTTCCCTTCTCTCATTTTTTGCGAAGGAATCCGGGAACAGATGCTCGATTTGCCAAAAAACACTCTGCAATCCTTTGTTCGCGGCTTGTTTTGCCTTGAGAAATATTGCCAGTCGTGGGGTTCGGGAGGGTTCGATCTTTCGGCCCTTGGGTGTCAGTCCTCTTCGGAAGGAGAAGTTTCCAAAACAAGATTCAAGGACGAGAGGACTTTTTCTTGCCAAGACGGGCAGAAGATCACCTTCATATATCATGTAAAATTGGCTAATCCTTGGCGAATCTATTTTGACCCAACTCCAGGACCAGGAAGGATGTTCGTCGGTTACGTAGGGAGGCATCTCCGCACCAAGCATGATCATTGAAGGTGGTGCAATCAGATGAATTCCCATTGGCTCTACTCAACTTTCCACCACCAACCATGCCGTCTCTTGGAGGGGCATCTCCTATGGGGGGAGAGCTATCACCGCATCTGGTTCCCCGACCAGGACGCCATCGTTCGCGTCCCCGCGTCCCAACTCATCCCCATTGAAGACGCCCCCGGCCTCACCCCCAACCATCTGACCTACCTCGCCACCGCCGCCCGGATCGCGGACACCCTGACCCACGACCTGCTGCTGGCTCCCATCGAAGCCTCGGTCATTCCCTTGCCCCATCAGCTTCACGCCCTTTCCCGCGCCCTGTCCGGCGACCGGGTGCGTTATCTGCTGGCCGATGAGGTGGGGCTTGGAAAGACCATCGAGGCCGGGTTGATTCTGCGGGAGCTGAAGCTGCGGGGCTTGGTGCGGCGGGTGCTGGTCATGGCCCCCAAGGGGTTGGTCACCCAGTGGGTGGCGGAAATGAAGACCCATTTCAACGAGGAGTTCCGGCTGCTCCTGCCCGGGGATTTCGAGGGCTACCGGCGCATTGCCGGGGAGGAGAATCCCTGGCGGACCCATCCCCAGGTGATCTGCTCCCTGGATTCGGTCAAACCCCTCGAAAAACGCCGGGGCTGGTCCCGGCAGCAACTCGCCGCCCACAACCGGGACCGCTTCGACGGTCTGGTGGCCGCTGGCTGGGATCTGATCATCGTGGACGAGGCCCACCGCTTGGGCGGCAGCACCGATCAGGTGGCCCGCTTCCGGCTGGGACAAGGGCTTGCCGAGGCCGCCCCCTATCTCCTGCTCCTTTCCGCCACCCCCCATCAGGGCAAGAGCGACGCCTTCCACCGCCTGTTGACCCTGCTCGACGCGGAAAACTTCCCAGGTCCCGCCAGCGTCACCCGGGAACGGGTGCAACCCTACGTGATCCGCACGGAGAAACGCCGCGCCATCGATGCCGAGGGCCATCCCCTCTTCAAACCCCGCCGGACCCAGATGTTCCCCGTCTCCTGGGAGGCGCGACATCACCAGCAGAAGGCCTTGTATGAAGCGGTCTCCGACTACGTGCGCCTGGGCTACAACCAGGCCGTGCGCCAGAAGAGGAACGCCATTGGTTTCCTGCTGATCCTGCTGCAGCGTCTGGTCACCTCCAGCACCCGCGCCATCCGTTCCACCCTGGAACGCCGTCTGGAGGCGCTCAAACTTCCCGAGGCCCAACTCTCTCTGTTCTCCTCGGAAGAGGCGGAAGAGTGGTCCGAGCTGGATGGGCAGGAGTGGCTGGAGGCCCTGCTCACCGCGCCCCTGAAAGGGTTGCGCAACGAACGCGCCGAGGTCAATACGTTGCTGGAGGCCGCCCGGCAATGCGAACTCTCCGGACCGGACGCCAAGGCGGAAACCCTGTTGGAGCGGCTCTACACCCTGCAACAGGAGGAGAACGACCCGGACCTCAAGGTGCTGATCTTCACCGAGTTTATCCCCACCCAGGAGATGTTGAGGGAGTTTCTGGAGCAGCGAGGTTTTTCCGTGGTCTGCCTCAACGGGTCCATGACCATGGAGGAACGCAAACGGGTCCAGGAGGCCTTCGCGGGCGAGAAACGCCTCCTGATCTCCACCGATGCCGGTGGCGAAGGGCTCAACCTCCAGTTCTGCCACGTGGTGATCAACTACGACCTGCCCTGGAACCCGATGCGCCTGGAACAGCGCATCGGTCGGGTGGACCGCATTGGCCAGAAACGGGTGGTCCGTGCCCTCAATTTCGTCTTCGAGGAAACGGTGGAATTCCGGGTGCGCGAGGTGCTGGAGGAAAAGCTGGGGGTCATCCGCAAAGAGTTTGGCATCGACAAGACCGGAGACGTGCTCGATTCGGTTCAGGATGGGGAGTGGTTCGACGAGTTGTTCGTGGAAACCCTGCTTCAACCGGATCGTCTGGAGCCGGTGGTGGACGAGGTGGTGGGACGCCTTCGGGAACGGGCCGCCCTGGCCAGGGAGAACGATCCTCTCCTGGGAACGACCCCGGAGTTGGAACCCGGCGAGGCCCAACGGCTGTTGGCCCACCCCATGCCCCATTGGGTGGAGCGGATGGTCACCGGTTATTTGCGGGCCCAGGGGGGCAGCGTGACGCCAACCCGGAGCGGCTGGCTGTTGGGCTGGCCCGGCGAGCCGGTCGAGACCACTCCGGTGGTTTTCAACGCCAAGGAGGCCGAAATCGCGCCCTCGGCGCACCATTGGACCCTGGAACATCCCCGGGTTCGCGGTCTGGCGAGCAACCTGCCCCGTTTCGTGCCGGGACAACCCGTTCCGGTGGTGGCGTTGCCCGGCCTCTCCGGTCAGGTGAGCGGAGTCTGGTTCCTGTGGCGTATCGCCCTGGTCGGAATCGCGGAGCCACGCCAACGCTTCCTCCCCCTCTTTCTCCACGACGATGGCCGACTGCTGCAACCCACGGCTCGTCGGATCTGGGACCAGTTGCTTACCGTCGAAGGAAGGGTGCTCTCCCACCTCAAGGGGGAGGAAAGCCGGTCTCTGCTGTCGAGAGGCCTGGAACTCGCCGAGTTCCAGGGCCAGACGCTCTACCAGGAATTGCTGGAAGCCCACACCGGTCGTCTGGAGCGTGAACGGGAGAAGGCGCAGTACTCCTTTGCTATGCGCCGCCAGGCCCTGGAACGCCTCGGGCTGACCGAGGTGCGCCAGCATCGGTTGGCCCAGCTCACCCGGGAAGAGGAGGAAAAACGAGCGGAATTCACGGCCAGGGAACAGGCCTTGCCCGAATTGACGCCCCTGATGGTGATCCGCCTGGTTGGGGAGAAAACCGATGTCTGATTGGCGCGAGTCGATCCTGAAGGACTTTGTTCCCCACCTTGCCCGACTGACCCTGGTGGCCGACCCGGATGACCTGCTGGTAGAAGAGGTCATCCAGCAGGGGTTGCGCGAGCGCGGGTTCGAGGTGATGCGCTTCGAAGACCCCATGGCCTTCCGTTTCGCCTACGAATCCAAATTCCGCGCTCATTGGGATCGAGGTGAACTAGGTGATCTGGTGGTGATCGTGGGAGGGGACGCCAAGGCCTTGAAGGCGCTGCCCTCCGACCTGTTGCAGCAAGGCCGCTCCCTTGCCTTTGGACTGGCGGCGTTGTTTCCGGGTTTGAGTTATCCGGTGGTGGCCTCCCTGGATCGGGGTGATCTGGAGCCGCTCCATCAGGCCCTGGTCCATCATCCCGGGGAAACCCTGGGAGAAAATCCCACCAAGGATTTTATTCTGCGGCACGTTTTCCAGATTGCTCCGGAGTTGATCCGCAACGAGGTGGAGCTGCTGCGCCTGCTGCTGTGGCGGCATTATCGAGGTCAAAGAATCCCTTCCATCCTGGACGAACGGCTGATTGGGTTGTTGCGGCAACGAAACCGTTTCGAGGATTGGGTGTTGGAGGAGCTTATTCCCCATCGTCAGGCTTTCTTTGGATTCCTCCAGGAGCGCTGGCCGATCTTTCTGCAAAGGTTGCTGGAACGGCTGGAGGGCAACCCGTGGATCACCCCCGACGAACATGTCTCTTCCTATGGCCTGAGGTTCGCGGGACCGGCGGTACTGCCTTTCGACCACGACGATGTCCGCATCTACATGGACAATCTCTTTCTGGACGGGTTGCTCAAGCCGGTGACCTTTGCCCACTCCAGGCTGGCCAACCTGAACTGGGTGTTGACGGGTATACGCCGCGACCCGGAGGCTGACCGGAAACTTCACCTGGAGGGATTACTGGAGCAATGTCGCGCCTCGTTGCCCTCCGAGGAGAGCCGCCACCGGGAATGGCAACAATTCGCTCAAAGGTGGAGCCAGGTCACCCGGATGATGAACGATCCGGACAGGTCGGCTCCTCCAGGCGCCCAGGAGGCCTTTGGGGCTCTGCGGGAACGACTGGACCCCACCTTCCAAAGCTGGATGGAAAAACGTTTTGCCGGACTCCACAACCAACCACCGCTGCCGCCGGTCATGCTGCACCATGTTCCCCGAGCTATGGCCAGACGCCTGGAGCAGGGCGGCAAGGCGGCGCTGGTGGTGTTGGACGGACTCTCCCTGGAGCAGTGGCTGGTGCTGCGGGACACGATCCTGGAGCAACGTCCGGGATTCGCTTTTCGGGAAGAGAGTGTCTTCGCCTGGGTTCCGACGCTCACCTCCATTTCGCGGCAGGCGCTTTTCTCGGCTTCTCCACCGCTTTTCTTCCCCGCCTCCCTGCTTACCACCCAACAGGAGCCCGGTCTGTGGAAGAGATTCTGGGACGGGCATGGGCTTGCCGCGTCCTCCGTGGGCTACCTGAAAGGGCTGGGTGACGGCTCCCTGGCCGAGGTTGAAAGAATGCTCGCCAACCCCCGCCTTCGGGTCGTGGGATTGGTGGTGGATATGATCGACCGGATC